>CAYUNU010000006.1:0-27509 GCA_964446195.1 uncultured Porphyromonadaceae bacterium
TGAGAAATGATGTTTTATTGTCCAATAAGATTGCTAATCAAGATGTTCACATAGCTTATGGAGGAGTCGTTCCCGAACTTGCATCAAGAGCTCATCAGCAGAACATTATCCCGGTTGTTGACCAGGTTATTAGGGAATCTGGAATAAGAAAAGAGGAAATTGACGCTGTAGCTTTCACCAGGGGCCCAGGTTTAATGGGATCTCTTTTAGTAGGCACTTCCTTTGCTAAGGGATTTGCCCAATCCAGAAATATCCCTTTAATTGAAGTAAATCATCTTATCGGTCATGTTCTGGCTTTATTTATTCAGGAGCAGGAGGTAAGAAAAACTGTTCCATCCTTCCCCTTTCTTTGTTTGCTTATTTCAGGTGGACACACCCAGATCCTTGTAGTGAAAGATTATCTGGACATGGAGATTATAGGCCAAACTATAGACGATGCTGCAGGCGAAGCCTTCGACAAATGCGGTAAAGTTATCGGTCTTCCCTATCCTGCCGGTCCTATTGTAGATAGCAATGCCAGAAAGGGTGATCCCTTATCCTTTAAATTCAACCGGCCTAGAATACCAGATTTGAATTACAGTTTCAGTGGGCTAAAGACATCATTTTTATATTCTGTACGCGACGAATTAAAAAATAATCCGGAATTCATAAGTGAGAATCTTAATGACCTTTGCGCCTCTTTGCAACATACAATTATTAGTATCCTGATGGACAAGCTGATAAAGGCCTCAGAAATGACTGGAATTAAAGAGATTGCAATTGGTGGCGGTGTATCGGCCAATTCAGGAATTAAAGAAGCCTTGCAGGCACAGGCAGTAAAATCAGGATGGAAAATACATATACCCAAATTGATTTACACGATGGATAATGCTGCGATGATTGCAATGACGGGGTATTACAAATACTTGAATGGGCAGTTTGCTGCTCAGGATATTGCACCTTTGGCCAGAATGTGATCTCTGGTGCTGGGAGCTGGGTATTAAACTATTCCAGAGAATCCCAAGAATGCCATAGCCAATAGCCCAGCAACCACTAGAGCAATTGGTATACCTTTCATCCCTTTAGGTACACCAACCATGTCAAGTCGTTCGCGTAGTCCTGCAAACACTACTAATGCTAAGCCAAAACCGATTGAATTGGAAATAGCGAATACCACACCTTCGATCAGGCTAAACTCATTTTGCACGGTCAATACTGCCACACCGAGAATCGCACAATTGGTTGTAATAAGGGGAAGAAATACTCCCAGTGCCTGATAAAGAGGTGGTGAGATTTTCTTCAGCACAATTTCCACCATTTGAACCAGCGACGCGATCACCAGAATAAAGGTGATTGTCTGCATAAAGCCTATGTTAAAAGCATCCAGGACAAATCGCTGTAGTAGCCAGGTAACGATAGTAGCAAGAACCATAACAAAGGTAACTGCACCAGTCATACCTACCGAAGTTGAAACTTTACTTGAAACACCAAGAAATGGACAAACTCCCAGGAATTTATTGAGAACAATGTTATTAACAAAGATTGCGCCTATTATGATGATGATATAGTTCATAATACTTTTTTTCTGATTTTAGACTAGCTTACTTTTCTCACTTTATTAATAAAAGCGATAAGGTATCCGAGAACGATAAAGGCTCCTGGTGATAGGATAAACAGTATCATAGTACTGGCATCTTCTGGTACAAATTTTATATCGAAGATTGAGCCATTACCCAGAATTTCACGTATGCCACCAAGGATTGTCAAAGCCATAGCAAATCCAAGGCCCATACCTAAGCCATCAATGATTGAGGATCCGATGTTATTTTTTGCAGCAAAAGCTTCAGCTCTACCGAGGATGATACAGTTCACAACAATAAGAGGGATAAACAAGCCCAGTGCTTTAAATAAAGAAGGCACATAAGCTTCCATTGACATTTCTACAATCGTAACAAAAGATGCTATAATAACAATAAATACAGGGATTCTAACCTTATTTGGGATTAGGTCTTTGACTAAAGAAATCACCAGATTTGACATGACCAGAACAAATGTTGTTGCTAAGCCCATACCCAGGCCATTTATTGCTGAGGTCGTCACGCCCAGTGTAGGGCACATACCTAAGAGGAGAACAAAAACTGCGTTCTCTCTAAAAAATCCTTTTGAAAAATTCTTCCACTGATTCATTTCTTGCCTCCTTCCATATATGACTTATAAGCTCTTTGCACTGCGTCACAAAACGCTCTGGAGCTAATGGTTGCAGCAGTTATTGCGTCAATACCGCCCCCATCTTTTTTCACATTCACGTTAAAATCAGCCGGATTTTTACCTTTAAATTGATCTTTGAACTTTGGAGTATCCATCTTTGTACCCAGACCCGGGGTTTCGGCATGATCCAGAACTGACGAATCGATAATAGTACCGTCTGGCGCAAGGCCTACCATAATAAGTATCTCTCCACTAAATCCTTTAGTAGTAATACTGCTGATTGCCGTACCTACCAATTGACCACCCATTTTTGCAGGAAAACACTCCAGCTCTCCCAAATCTGACTGGATGGTGTATGGTTCTTCGCTAGGGTTGTTATCGAACTCAGGAACGACTTTCTCGACTGCTTCGAGCTTAGCTTTGAGTTTTGCAGCTGCAATAGGCTCTTCAGTTACCTCATTCATTAATCCCAATGTTGTAGCTGAGATTGCTGCAACCACAAAAAGGGTTAATACCATACTTTTAAAAGTAGATTCGACTTTAGCCATTTTTAATCACCTCCCCGAACCGTTTAGGTTTAACATATTTATCAATCAAAGGCACGAAAGCATTCATTATCAATATTGCGAAGGAAACGCCTTCCGGATATGCTCCAAATACCCTGATGGCCACTGTAAGCAGACCTATCCCGACTCCGAAAATTATCTGCCCTTTTCCGGTCATAGGTGAAGTGACCATATCAGTAGCCATAAAAATTGCACCCAACATAATGCCTCCAGCCATCAGGTGGAAACCAGGGTCGATATATTTATTTGGATCTATAAGCCAAAGTATTCCAGTAAATACTGTTACCGTACCAATAATTGATACAGGTATTTGCCAGGTAATAATCTTTTTCCAGAGCAAATAAAGCCCACCCAAGATAAGAGCAGCAGCCGAAATCTCCCCAAGTGAACCTCCCATATTTCCAAGGAACAGTTGGGAATACTCTGGGATTTTATCCATCAGGGATGACATAGGCTCACCATTTTTCAAGCCCTCTTTGAGTATGCTCAGAGGAGTTGCTCCTGTAGTGGCATCGAGGTAGGCCATTCTTGATTCAATAACCTTTGGCCAACTAGTCATTTGGACTGGAAAAGATATCAATAAGAAGACTCTTCCTACCAAGGCAGGATTAAAAGGGTTCTTTCCTAAACCGCCAAAAGACATTTTTCCAACTCCAATAGCTATTAATGATCCGATGATTATTATCCATATGGGCAAATTGCTTGGCACATTAAAAGCCAGGAGTAAGCCAGTAAGGATAGCGGATCCATCATTAATGGTAGAATCGGTCTTTAACACAAATTTGGCAATAAGGTATTCAAACAGGACACAGGATACTATTGCTACGGAAGTAACTATTAGTGCTCCTAAGCCAAAGAATACCAATGACAAAGCTAGTGCTGGCACTAGGGCCAGAATAACCCTGAACATTATTCCGCTCACATTTTCCTTTCCAAAGGAATGAGGTGAGGGTGCTACGGTAATCAGATTGCTGGTGCTCATTATTTATTCCTCGATCTGATGATTTTACTTACAGTTGATTTCCCTAAGCGGATATAATCCAGCAGGGGCCGGCTTGCCGGGCATGTATAGCTACAGGATCCGCATTCTATGCAGTCCATAGCTTTATATTGTTCAACATCTTCCCAGCGGCTCAATTCAGACAAGCTCATGAGTAGATAAGGTTCTAAGCCCATCGGACAAACTGTGATGCATTTACCACAGCGGATACAATTTTGAACTTTTGGTCTTTTTGATTCTTCTCTGGGAATAAGAACTATTCCCGATGTTCCTTTAGTAACCGGGATATCGGTTGAGCTAATAGCTTTTCCCATCATAGGGCCACCATTAACTATTTTACCAGTACTTTCGGGAACTCCTCCTGATGCTTCCAGAAGTTCGCTTATTGATGTCCCAATCCGCACCATGTAATTTGCCGGCTCTTTTACATCCTTTCCTGTAACGGTTACAACCCTTTCAAAAAGGGGTTTATTCTTTTGAACAGCCTCATAAACAGCGAAAGTCGTTCCGACATTATGAACTACAGCCCCTACATCTATAGGCAGCCCCCCTGAGGGAACCTCCCGGCCAGTTATAGCCTTGATAAGCTGTTTTTCTCCTCCTTGTGGGTACATAACCTTTAAAGGAACCACTTCAACCCCCTCATGTTTTTGTGCTATTTGAGATAAGTGCTTAATAGCATCAGGCTTATTGTTTTCAATACCAATATAAGCCTTACTAACACCGAGGCCCTTCATCAGTATTTTAGTCCCGATTAGCATCTCTTCCCCTTTTTCCAACATCAAACGGTGATCAGATGTAAGGTAAGGCTCACACTCTACCCCATTTAAAATCAACACTTCTGCTTTCTTGCCCCGAGGAACAGAAAGTTTAACATGTGTAGGAAAAGTAGCACCTCCGAGCCCAACAACACCCATTTCGAGTGTTTTGGCAATTATCTCTTCTTTAGAAGCGCTAATTTCAGTTACGAGATTATCGCTCCTGTCTATAGTATCCAACCACTCATCTCCTTCCACCTCAATCACAACCATGCTTTGCTTGTAACCGGATGCATCAGGCAGTTGGTCAACCTTAAGAACTTTACCAGACACTGATGAATGAATATTAGAGGACACAAATCCTCCTGATTCTGCTATCACCTGCCCAACCTTTACTTGATCATTTCGGGCAACAATAGCTTTAGCCGGGGCTCCAAGATGCTGGGATACAGGTATCTTTACCTCACCAGGAATGGGAAGGACCTTGATAGCTGCTCCGCTTGCAAATTTATTTTCCGGGGGATGAACACCACCTTTGGGAAATGTTTTCAATATTATTTCCTCCTATATCTTAAATTCAGAAATTATACTTTCTCTTGTTCTTCCGTTTTGGTCTCCACTTTTGGTTTCCTTACGGGGAAATTTATTTCAAGAATTGAATTTGTGGGACATACTTCCACACATTTCCTGCATAGCTTACATTTTTCAGGATCAATGTAAGCCAGGAAATTCTCAACAATAATTGCATCATGAGGACAGACCTTTAAACAAGCCTTACAGCCAATACATGCTACATCACAGGCCTTCTTAGCCACTCCACCTTTAGCCATATTTACACAAGACACAAATATCTTCCTGTCCTTTTTATTCTTCTTCCTCAACTCAATAATATCCCTTGGACATGCTATAACACAGGCACCACAAGCAGTACAGGCATCATCAATCACCTCGGGTAATAAGGTTTCGGGATTCATATGAATTGCATCGAAAGTGCAAACATCCACACAATCAGCTAAACCCAAACATCCAAACTCGCAAGCAGTATCACCTGAGTACAAGTTATGAGCTATAGTACAACTACTTGCACCATCATACTGGTTTGTTCTCATTCTGTGCTCAGGAGTACCATTGCACCTAACAACAGCCACCTCTGGAGCCTTTTCAACAGCTTCTTTTCCTAAGGTTCTGGCAACATCCCCCATGCATGAATTTCCACCGACCGGACAAAATAAATCATCCAATTCTTCCGCTTTGACACAAGCCTCAGCAAATCCCCTGCATCCAGGAAAACCACAGCCTCCGCAATTAGCACCTGGAAGTACTTCTTCCACCTGATCAATCCTAGGATCCTCATAAACCTTAAACTTTTGTGCAATAAGATATAAAATTACTGCAGCAAGAATGCCGATGACACTTAAACTCAGAATCGTTATAACGACCGTGTTCATACTCAATATATTATACGGTTTTTCTTATTTTGAAATCAAACTTCTCTTTCACCTTGTCTCTGAAAAAATATAGTCCCAGGTAATATGGCAACAATACAAGGACCCCTGTTAAGCCTGCAAGTCCCTCACGCTCAGTAATAGCCATTACTATTATTAAAGTAAGAACCATAAGAATAAATGGAAGGACATAACCAAGCCAAAGCGCATTAAATCCTTGTCTTTGCTGAAGCAGAATATCTACGTTATCACCAACCTTAAATTCAGACCCCCCATTTCTAACCTCAACATACTTATTTTCCACCTCCGACAAAGAACAAACTCCTTTAGCATGACAGGATGAACAGGCTGAATGGCTAATGAAACCAACTCTGATTTGGTCGTCATTAACTTCCTCAACTACTCCTTTATGCTCTACAGACCTGTTATCTTGCATTAATCAGGCATAATTGTTTGCGCGACAAATGTATGTGTCTTTCATGAAAAAAAAAGCAGGAATAATCATATATACATAATATACAAGGTAATTTGTTTTGATTTTAAATAAGCCTATTTTTGTCGCTCACTTGTTGCAAAAGGACTGCACAATCCCTGATATAACATTATGGACATAAAAAAATTTACTTTGGGAAACGGACTTAGAGTTATTGTTAATAAGGATAATAGCTCCCCTTTAGTTGCCATGAACCTGGTTTATGATGTTGGTGCAAGAGATGAAGACCCTGAGATGACTGGATTTGCTCATCTATTTGAACATTTGATGTTTAGTGGATCACCAAACATCCCTAATTACGATCAACCTTTGCAGAAAGCAGGAGGAGAGAATAATGCATTTACCAATAATGATTATACCAATTACTATTTAAGTATTCCATCACAAAACATTGAAACAGGCTTTTGGCTTGAATCAGACAGGATGTTAGCCCTGGATTTTTCGGAAAAAGGCCTTGATGTACAGAAAAAAGTTGTTATTGAGGAATTTAAGCAGCGCTACCTTAATCAGCCCTATGGTGATGTTTGGCTAAACCTACGACCTATGGCCTACAAGACTCATCCATACAGGTGGTCAACAATTGGAAAGGAGATTTCACATATTGAAAAAGCCGACCTGGAAGTAGTAAAGGATTTTTTCTACAAGCATTATGCACCAAATAATGCAATTCTGAGTTTGAGTGGCAATATTGAACCTAAAGAGGCATTTAGATTAGCTGAAAAATGGTTTGGTCCTATTGAAAGAAGAGAGATTACTCCTAGGTCATTACCGATTGAAGCTAAACAAACAAAACAAGAAAGGCTGAATCTTCATCGACCTGTACCAGCGGATAGCATATACTTAGCCTTTCACATGCCGGGGAGATGTTCAGGGGATTTTTATACAATCGACCTTATTTCTGATATACTGGGAAGTGGCAACAGCTCTAGGTTAAACCAAATACTCGTCAAAGAAAAAGAACTGTTTTCAAATGCAGATGCCTATATCACAGGAGATATTGACCCGGGATTGTTCGTAGTAACAGGAAAGCCACTACCAGGCATTAGTCTTGAAAATGCCGAAGAGGAATTATGGAAAATACTCGATTCGATCTCCCATAACATGATCACAAGTAAAGAACTACTTAAGGTGCAAAACAAATTTGAAGCAAATTTCATCTACGGCCAATCAAGCATCTTAAACAAAGCTATGAACCTAGGATATTATGAATTACTTAGTGATGCCAATATGCTTGAGCATGAGATATCAAAATACAGGCAAATTGATGAGAAGGCAATAATGGAAAGCTCTCGTTCTTTGTTTAATCGCGACAACTGCTCCGCTCTAATTTATCATGCTGAAAAGAAATAAAATCATGCTAAACAGAATAAATCAACCTCCCCTTGGTACAGTAAATAAGCTTGCAGTTTCAAAACCCGAATTACATAAATTATCCAACAGTATACCTGTTTACATAATTGAGGCTGGAGATCAGGATATAATTAGACTCGACATCATTTTTCAGGCAGGTAGCAGATATCAGGAAAAGATATTTCAAGCTTCTTTTACTAGTTCTTTGCTAATAGAGGGCAGCAAAACAAAATCTGCTCATCAAATTGCAGAAGAATTGGATTTCAATGGCAGCTACGTATATCCTGGAAATGACAGGGATCAAGCCTACGTGCAGGCATATTGTCTTGGTAAATTTCTTCCCGCCACACTTTCAATTACCGCGGACATTTTGAAGAATCCATCTTTTGAACCAAGAGAATTGGATACGCTCCGCAACAAGCGAAGACAATCTTTGGCTATTGATAATCAAAAGGTTGAATATCTAGCGAAAAAAAGTCTATTTAGATCTCTATTTGGACCAGATCATCCTTATGGGCAGATTGGGGAAGAAGACGACTTACCAGGAATTCAAAAACCAGATCTTCATAAGTTTCATCAGGCATATTATCAGCCAAACAATTGTCAGATCATAATTTCCGGTAAACAAGCAGGGAAATATCTACCCTTGCTCGAAGATAATTTTGGTAGCTGGGAAGTTAGCGAAGAAAATAAAAGAGAATTATTCCCAGTGGGCGAGGAAAACACCTCTTTAATTCTGAAACAAAGGGAAGATGTTCCTGGAGCTGTACAGGCGGCTATCCGGATCGGGGGAATCATGCCAACAAGGAATCATGAGGATTTTTCAGCGTTAAACATAGCAAACACTATCCTGGGTGGATATTTTGGCAGTCGCTTAATGCAGAACATCAGGGAAGACAAAGGGTACACGTATGGGATAAATTCGTCCTTATTTTCCTTTAAAGAAAAAGGAGTTTTCCTGATTGGTACTGAAGTTGGGATTGATTTCTATAAGCCAACTCTGAAAGAAATATATTTTGAGATAGAAAGGTTATCAACACAAGAAGTTGCAGACGCTGAGTTAAAGCGCGTTAGACAATATATTGAAGGGGATTTATTACGTCAGCTCGATGGCCCCTATAATCAAGCTGAGAGTTTTAAAGTTCTTCTTAATCATGGTTTGGATTTCAATTTTCTAGAAACTTATCTTGACGTATTAAATAATATCGCTCCAAAGGATATATTGAATATATCGGAGCGTTATTTCCGTCCAGAATCCTTCATTGAAGTTGTTGCGGGAGTCAGCCATGATTAATAAATTTCAGAAAAATCAATACAACCTTCCGACTATCATATTGAATTGCTATTTTCACACCGAATAGATTATGCCATGTTTGAATTAAGTCCTAGTGAGAAAAGCAAAGTATTAGAGGCCTATCAGGATCTCGTAGATTGCTTACCTAAAAATCTGACCAAGAGCAATAAGGAGCAGATTTGGAGGGCATATGAATTTGCTCTGAAAGCACATGGGAGTGAAAGGAGAAAATCAGGAGAACCGTATATAGTTCATCCAATTGCTGTAGCAAAAATTGTCACCGAAGAAATCGGGATGGGCACAAAGAGTATCGTAGCAGCCCTTTTACATGATGTTGTTGAAGACACAGAATACACTCTTGAAGATATCGAAAAGGAGTTCGGTACGCCTGTTAAAATCATTATTGATGGTCTTACTAAAATTACAGGAGCCTTCAATTCTGACTCCAGTCTTCAGGTTTCTACTTTTAAAAAGCTCATTCTCACACTAGCTGAAGACGTTAGGGTTATCCTGATTAAACTGGCCGACAGGCTCCATAATATGAGGACTCTCAGCGCCCTCCCTCCAACCAAGCAAATAAAAATTTCCAGTGAGACCTTGTATCTGTATGCTCCATTGGCTCATCGTTTGGGCTTATATACTATTAAAACTGAACTCGAAGACCTAAGCCTAAAATACAAGAATCC
This sequence comes from uncultured Porphyromonadaceae bacterium, assembly GCA_964446195.1. Classification (GTDB taxonomy): domain Bacteria; phylum Bacteroidota; class Bacteroidia; order Bacteroidales; family UBA12481; genus JAUVKA01. Next base: position 9,780 of record CAYUNU010000006.1, read on the forward strand.
TGAAGTATACAATGACATTGCTAACAGGATTAATCACAGTGAAAAGATATCCGCACATTTTATAAAGAAGTTCATTGAGCCCATTAAAGATAAACTCGATGAACAGGGCTATGAGTATGACATATCAGGCCGACCTAAATCTATATATTCTGTTTGGCACAAGATGCAAACAAAGAATCTTGCTTTTGAGCAGATTTTTGATTTTCTGGCTGTACGTATAAACTTTAAACCGAAACCATCGATAGCTGAAAAGACACAGTGCTGGTTTATTTACAGTCTTGTTACTGATCTATATAAAGTTAAACCCGACCGCATAAGGGATTGGGTCAGTCATCCAAAGGCCAATGGTTACGAAGCGCTACATGCCACTGTGATGGGTCCTCATGGAAGATGGGTGGAAGTTCAGATTAGATCTGAAAGGATGAACGAAATTGCGGAAAAAGGATTTGCCGCTCATTGGAAATATAAAAATGCTGAAGCGCGCGAAGGAGAGCTGGATAAATGGATTAAGAAGGTATCTGACATGCTACAAAGTCAGGAAGCCAGTGACATTGAATTCATTGAAGACTTCAAGCTTAATCTTTTCGAATCTGAAATTATTGCTTTCACTCCAAAAGGGAAAGAGATTTCGCTTCCAAAAGGAGCAACAGCGCTTGATTTTGCTTATGACATACATACCCAGGTTGGACACTCAGCGATTGGGGCAAAAGTTAATCACAAGCTTGTAGCCTTAAGTTATAAACTAAGTACAGGTGATCAGGTTGAAATTTTAACGTCTAAAATCCAGACACCTCAGTATGAGTGGCTACAGATGGTAAAGACTGCAAGAGCAAAAACAGCTATTAAGTCTGTTTTTAAGGAACAAAGAAGGAAGGAAATTGCCAAAGGACAGACAATGCTGGAAGAAAAACTGAAAGAATTAAACTATCGGCCCAGTTCATCAGTTTTTAGGAAAATGTTTGAGGAATATGATGTTTCAAGTAAAGAAGATCTTTATTTGAAACTTGGTAAAAAACTGGTAAATCTGGAAAATCTCAAGAAAGTCCTTAAAAAACGCTCCAAAAACAAACAGGTAAAATTTTGGAATCTACAATTTCTGAGCAGAAAAGAAGAAGTTGATGAAGAGCCTGAGGAGCAAGACAAATCAAAGCCCTTCATGCTTAGGGAGGATCGAGATCAAATGGATTACCAGCTTGCAGAATGTTGCGAACCAATCCCTGGTGATGATGTAATCGGTTACCTTAGTCCCGAATTAACAGATGTAATAATTCATAAATCAAACTGCCCCGAAGCATTAAGATTGCTATCTAGCCAGGCTCAAAATATTATTCAGGCAAATTGGACAACACATAAAGTAATGGCTCATCTGGCCAGGATTAAGCTCCATGGAATAGATAGACTTGGTATGGCTAATGAACTCACCGAAAAAATCACTACCCAGCTAAGAGTCAATATTCGCTCCATGACTATTGAGTCAAGGGACGGCATTTTTGAAGGACATTTCGATTTATATGTTCACAATACTGAAGACCTTAACAACCTTATCCTCTCGCTTACTAAGATCAAGGGAGTTGATTCTGTGCAGAGAGTAGCGAAATCCGAAGAATCCTGAAGGCTTGACTTGTAACTCTCCCTTAGTAGTTTCCAAATACCTTTAATTATTTTCTCTAGATCAATTCTTAATAGCAAAAAAATACTATTTTTGTTATTATTTTTAATTAGTCCAGTTAACAATGGAATGTACTGAAATAGTATCAACGGTTAAGCAGATTTTCACCGAATATATTGAGAAAAAAGGTCACAGAAAGACTCCTGAGAGGTTTGCTATATTGGAAGAGATATATTCCAGGGAGGGTCATTTCGACATTGAGACTCTTTACATCTACATGAAAAACAAGAATTATAGAGTTAGCAGGGCTACATTATATAACACTATTGAGCTTCTTTTAGATTGTGGCTTGGTTATCAAGCATCAGTTTGGCAAGAACATTGCCCAATTTGAAAAGGCTCATGCATGTAAGCAGCACGATCATATGATTTGCACTTCTTGTGGAAAAGTATTTGAATTTTGCGATCCACGCATTAAGGAGATCCAGGATACGGCATCAGATATTATATCCTTTGATGTAAGCCATCATTCCCTTTATTTCTACGGCTTCTGTAAGGATTGCAAGAGTAAAAAGTAAGTGATGTTATCCTTGATCTTAGGGACAAAGCAGGGATATTTTTCTCATATTTAATTTAGTTAAAAACTCCTGATTATTTTAATTCAATATTGCCTCTATTAACAAATAGATGTTATACTTTTGGGAATGGTTTTTCACTCTTGTGAGAAGCCATAAATTATTTAACACCATAGCATATGAGTTTGGATGTATTGTTGGGTCTTCAATGGGGAGACGAAGGTAAGGGCAAGATTGTTGATGTCTTAACACCTGATTACAATGTTGTTGCACGTTTCCAGGGAGGGCCTAATGCAGGTCACACTCTTGAGTTCAATGGACAAAAACACATTTTACATCTTATCCCAAGTGGAATTTTCCATGAGGATACTATAAACATAATTGGAAATGGGGTTGTACTTGATCCTTTGATTTTCAGGACAGAAGTTAAAAACTTGGAAAAACAGGGGGTTGATGTAAAATCAAGGCTGGTAATTTCAAAAAAGACCCATTTGATACTTCCTACGCACTGTGCCCTGGATGCTGCCCAGGAGAAATCGAAGGGAGAATCCAAGATCGGATCTACACTCAGAGGGATTGGACCTGCCTACACAGATAAAATTGCCAGACAAGGTTTACGTGTTGGGGAAATAGATAGTCCTGATTTTATGGATCGTTATGAAAAGAGGAAAAAGGATCATCAGGATCAACTTGATTTTTTCAACTACACTGATAGTTACGCAGTAAGGGAAAAGGAATGGCTTGATTCCATTGAATTTCTCCGGGGATTTGAGCTTATCGACTGTGAATATCTTATTGATGATGTTCAGAAACAAGGAAAATCAATTCTAGCTGAAGGTGCCCAGGGCTCCCTTCTGGATATTGATTTTGGTTCTTATCCTTTTGTAACGTCCTCCACCACCGTTTGTGCTGGTGCATGCACTGGATTGGGTGTAGCACCTTCAAATATTGGAAATGTATACGGGATTTTCAAGGCGTATTGTACGCGAGTAGGAAGTGGTCCCTTTCCTACGGAGCTTGAAGATTTAACCGGTCAGCAATTACGTGATCAGGGCCGTGAGTATGGTTCAACAACCGGACGACCAAGAAGGTGTGGATGGCTGGATATGGTAGCTTTGAAATATACCGTTATGCTTAATGGTGTTACTGAGCTAATCATGACAAAAGCTGATGTATTTACTGATATTGAGACCATTAAGGTAGCAACATCCTACATGGTTGGAGGCAAGGAGAGCAAGCACTTCCCCTTTGATTCGGCCCAGGAAATAACTCCTATATATACAGAACTTCCGGGATGGAAGGATGATATTTCATCCATTCGCACCCCGGAAGAAATGCCGGTGGAGTTACGCAACTATATTTCCTTTGTTGAAAAGGAAGTAGGCGTGCCTGTCCGCTGGGTTTCTGTTGGCCCAGATAGAGATGCCACCATTAGGCTTTAAATGGAGCATCTGCTAAAACTGCAACCAGAAAATCCCAGAATTTACCAACTGTTTCAATATTAACTTTTTCATCAGGAGAATGAGGGAATCTTATCGTTGGTCCGAAAGATATCATGTCCCATTTTGGATATGAACCACCAAGGATACCACATTCGAGTCCTGCATGAATAGCTTTAATCTCAGGGATTTTCCCATACAGCTTATTATAAACCTCTTGTGAAGATTTAAGTATTGGTGAATCAAGGTTTGGTTTCCATCCCTGATACTCTCCATCGAATACAATACTTCCGCCAGCTAAGTCAAATAAGCTGGTAAACATATTTTTAAGATCCTCTTTTGCTGAATCAACTGAGCTTCTGATCAAGCATTGTATTTTCACCTGATTACCAATTGTCTTTACAATTGCCAAGTTTGTGGAGGTCTCAACGAGTCCTTTCATATCTGTACTCATCCTCATAACACCGTTAGGGCAAGCATAAACAGCCTTTGTAAGCCTTAGAGCGGTATCACTATCCATAACAGAATCAGGCATTTCAGTGGGTTCGAAAGATGTTTCCAATCCAGGATCAGCTGATGAAAATTCTTTTTTAACACTTATTGTAAAATCCAATAATGCTTTCTTCAGTTCTTCAACTTTATCACTTGCAACAAGCACAGTTACAGACGATTCCCTTGGTATTGCATTTCTTAGGCTTCCTCCTTCTATACGTCCAATCTTCAGACCGTACTCTTCAATAGTTTCAAAAATAAAGCGGAATAATAATTTGTTTGAGTTTCCTCTTTCTAATGGAATATCTATACCTGAGTGACCACCTTTTAATCCCTTAACACCTAATTTAACTGCACTAACAGATGCTGGGGCTTCTTCTGCCTTAAAATCAAATGTGATATTTGCATTAGTACCACCAGCACAACCAACATATAGTTCTCCTTCGTCTTCAGAATCCATATTTAACAAGATATCACCATCCAGGATTCCTGGCTTTAGTCCAAAAGCTCCAGTCATTCCTGTTTCCTCATCGATAGTAAGCAATCCTTCAATCGGACCGTGTGGAATATCTGTCGCTTCCAGAACAGCCATTGCTGCAGCAACGCCCATACCATTATCTGCGCCCAGAGTAGTACCGTCAGCAGTTACCCACTCACCATCAACATAGGCTGAAATTGGATCTTTAAGAAAATCATGATTGGAGTCGGAGTTTGCTTGAGGGACCATATCGAGGTGACCTTGTAGGACAATTCCCTGACGGTTTTCCATACCTGGGGTTGCAGGCTTCTTAATTATCACATTACCAACCTCGTCAACTATTGTTTCCAAACCAAGTTTTTCACCGAAGTCTTTAACAAACTGTATTACTTTAGCCTCATTTTTTGAAGGACGTGGAATTTGTGTTAGCCCATAGAAATATTTCCAAAGAGCTTGTGGATAAAGGTTACTTATTTCTTTGCTCATTATATATATTATTTAGATTTATTAAAAGAATTTAAAGGTAGTTATTGCCTTTAAAAAGAAAAAGCCGCCAGTAATAAATCACGGCAGCTTATCCTTATATTTTTATCATTAATATTTTACTCTGATACAGGTTCAGGTTTCTGTCCGGAAGGCAATTCCAAGCCGTACCCCTGTCTCCTGTCTGCTTGTTTAAGCTTATATGACAGGAAGATAGATATAACACCACAACCCACTAATACAATAATCGGTATAGTGTAATCATACATCTTTTCACCTGCCTTAATAGCATCCAGGTCGGCCTTATTTACCAGGTCGAGCAAGGCTCCAATTCCCCAGAAGAATAGTCCAAGGCCCCAGTTCTGAACCGTAAACATCGAAGCGTAAGCTGTACCCAATCTGTGTTCCGGAACAATTTTGGCCACTGAAGGCCACATAGCAGCCGGAACCAGAGAGAAAGCAACCCCAAGAGACAATAAACCGAGATATGCCAGAATAACACTATTTGATAAGGCGAGCGATAAGTGCGCAACAATAAGAAGGGCTGAGCCAAGCATCATCAATGATGCAGCTTTTCCTTTTTTGTCGACAATATTTCCAAAAATAGGTGTAAACAATATGGTGCCCAACGGAATTAATGAAGCTGTTTTTGGTCCATTTTTAAACCACACTGCAAACTGTTCGGAAAATGAGCTTACAAAAACCACGAACAAGGCAAATATCACCGCAATTGCCACCAACTTTCCGGAGGACTTTTTTATCCGGCTAGGTACAATTGAAAAACTTATACCAAAGACAAACAGACCAACATAAACGGCTGCGCTACCGAGAGCTGTACTTCCAAATAAAATCACCTGTCCAGCCTCAGGTAAAACATCGGTGAAACCAAACTTATTCACCAGCATATCGGCTGCGTACTGGATAAATGGGAAAACGGCCGCATAGAAAGCCACACAAAGCAAGGCAATATAGATAAAAGTAGGATTGGTTGCCAGCTTAACAAGATCAGAGAATTTAAAATCTTCATCAGCACCTTCTTCAGCTTTTTCATTAAGCTTTGCTCTTTGCCTGTCCAAACGGATATCAAGAATCAGGTAAATAACAAACATTATCAGGCCAATGCCAATAAGGGTAGCTGCAAAGGCTACTGCCGGCGCAACACTATTATTACCAATATCTGAACTTAAGGCAATACCCGTGGCCGAACCAAGTCGGCCGAATCCGACATTGATAGCCATAGCCAAGGCCAATTCATATCCCTTAAACCATTTCACAACCGTTCTGGTAACTACTACACAAACAATTTCCAGTCCGGATCCGAACATGATACGTCCGATAATCATCCATGTCAGCTGTGTTGAGTGCTCATCTCCAAAAAGGCCGCCGGCTGCAAAAGCTGAAAGGCCGGCTCCTACCACAGCCAACCCTCCGAAAAGTAGTCCGGCAACTCGGATACCAAATTTGTCAAGGATAATACCTCCAACTATGATCATCCCAAACATATTGGCAATGGTTGTCAAGCCAATCATTCTACCAAACTCCTCGCTTGTCCATCCACCCCCCGGCCCTGTCATCATGGTTTTTAATCCACCATAAAAATCTTGGAACCAATAAGTTGCAAACATTAAACCACTGATAAGTATCAGCACAAGCCAACGCATTCCTGCATTGTCCCGCATTGTCTTAGTTATATTTTCCATTAGATTGAATTTTGAGGTTAAGCGCCAAAGGTAGAAAATGAAAATGAAATAGGATAATATAAATTATAGCCAAGCACTACTTTTCATAAATTCCTTCGAGGCTACCTAAATCGGGATGAAGACGAATCATCATATCTGGCTGGCTAAGTAGCTGCTTTGGTAAAAATTGTATTATTCCGTATTGAGCAATCAGGAAAGATTCAGCAACAAGTTTTTCGCCGGCCTGCTCTACTGTTATTTCGGCTCTTCCCGGGATCCTATATGCAAGACCAGAGCCGTTTGAGCTATTATTAGCTCCAATAACGACCTTATCCTGTTGACCTGGAAATCCTGGATTCCGGATCAAAACAAGCCTTACGGGATCACCATTTGAACTTCCTGCAGGCAATACACCACTAAAACTTGAGAAGGTAAACAGATCTTTTGACTCTTCCCCAGATTCATTTCCAGGGACATAAATAAATTCATATTCTTGAGTTTCTGTTGTCGTTCTTCCCACAAAGAGTGAAACATAATCATATTCCATTTGGCTCAATTCTCTTATCATTACTTCCAAAGCACGTCCCTCGGGTAAAGGAATTAACTCTAACTCAAAGGCAATCTCTCCATTAAGAAGATTATATCTCCTATTACGAAGTTCCATAATCACATTTGCGGCTTCCTCGGCTTGATTTAAAAGAGACTTTGTGCTTATTAATTCTTTGAGGATAGGCAGTCTAACAAAAGATGTATCAGTCCTAAAGGTCTGATAAACAGTATCAGGCATCGGTTCAGTATGCTTCCTTATTGTCAGATCAGGATATCCCGGGATTACCATATCTCCAGTGCTATTCAGACTAATCCTGCTCATATCGTAGGTTGTAGTTTTAAAAGGAGGTAAATTAATTCCTAATAAAACTCCCTCATGATTAAGTTGTATCCTGTCGGCTCTGGATTCTCCTTTTGATTGAATCCTATAAACCTGATTTGGATCCCTTTGTCCGAATGTGCTCAACGACACTTTTTTAATTGACCATTTACTTGATTCCCTGGTTGGGACATCAGTCACACCCAATAAACGTTCGGCATAGTTAGCAAAAGGCCCGGGTTTGGTGACTGTCTTTTCGGCAAGAACCTTCACATTCACGACGGATCTGGGCAATGCATAGTTAACTGCAAAATCATCATATTCCTTTCCTTGTTCAATTTTTTCAACTCTTGCATCGCTAACGATGATTGGTTTTGACGACATGCAGGAACCAAGAATTCCAACCAGACCAATAATAAGAAACACTCTTAATTTCATTTATTTAAATTTTAATTCTGATCTTCAGTTATTTCAATTTACATGATATAAACGCATCGGGCAGCCTTTCAATTATATCGCTTGCAACTAATCCTTCAAAGCCCTTTTCTTTTGCTGCCAGATCACCTGCAAGTCCGTGAAGGTATACTCCTAAAATTGCTGCTTCGATAGAAACATATCCCTGTGCTAGCAAAGATAGGATTATTCCTGTTAGGACATCACCTGAACCAGCTGTAGCCATACCGGGGTTGCCTGTACTATTGAACCACAATTCCCCGTCAATGTTTGCTATAGCAGTATTCGCTCCTTTCAGAACAATAATGATCCCATATTTAGCTGCAAGTTTCTGCATCCTTTTCAATCGCTCAAAATGGTTCAGATCTGCTCCAAACAAGCGTTTGTATTCTCCTGGGTGAGGTGTTAATATCGTTCCGTGAGGTAATTTCTCTAACAGGTTCTGTCTTTCGGCAACAATATTCAATGCATCAGCATCCAGAATCATAGGGATCGAATTCTCAACTAATTTTTCGATTACACCTGCCGTTTCTGCAGAAGTCCCAATTCCCGGACCGGCTCCAACAGCAGAATAGTAGTCCAATTTCGGCAGGGATCCCAGCACATTCTCATTTTTGTCGAGGCTTAACATTGCCTCAGGAATGGCAGTATTTAGTGCCACTGCTCCTGATAAAGGAATATGGGTAGTAAGTAAGCCAGCTCCACTTCTCAAACAGGCTCGGGAAGCCATAATCGCAGCCCCCATCTTACCACTTGCCCCGGCAAATAATAATGCATGTCCATAATTACCCTTGTGGGAGAATTTATTTCTATGGTGGATCATGGATACGACTGTTTCGCTTGTGATAAAGTTATTTGGTGCATTCAAACTTTCCATAAACCCTTTATGCAATCCAATATCCAGGTATTTCCAATCACCAACATAAAGCTCATTTTCAGGCATCATAAAAGCCAGTTTGGGGAACTGGAAACACCAGGTATAGTCGGCTCTGATTATTGTAGCAGACTTAATATCAGGATTTGATTCGGCAAACAAGCCAGAGGGTATATCAATGGATACTTTGATGTTAGGGAAGGCATTAATATGTCTCACCACCTGTTTAAAAAAACCCTCCAAGGGTTTTGTGAGACCGGAACCAAATATAGCATCAACGATTACCGCCTTTGGGGCTGGTATTTGATCTTTCAAATTATATTCCGTGAGCCAAATAATTTTCAGTTTATCATTTTGCTTAAGTCTATTGAAATTTATCTCAGCATCTTTTGAAAGTCCTCTATCGGTTTTCAGAATAATAAGATTTACCAGATATCCTTTTCCCGTCAGCATCCGTGTCAATGCGATACCATCTCCCCCATTATTCCCAGGCCCGGCGTAAATATCTACTGAATAGCTTTTTGGGAAAATTCTGATCCACTGCCGGAACAATTGCGCAGCTGCCCTTTCCATCAGGTCGATAGATTTTATCGGCTCATTTTCAACCGTATATGCATCCAACATCCTTGTTTGTTCACTACTAAGTATTTTCATTCAGACAAAGGTTCTTGATAAAATTATGATAACTAAAACTAATGTAAAAATGGCAAAAATTGAAACCCTATAAAAGAATTTCTATATTTGTGCCACCCGCTCGGGTATGTACGTACTAACTTAAAAAAAGACTATGTTTAAAGAACATCCAAAAGGACTATTTGTAGCGTTTTTTGCTAACATGGGAGAGCGTTTCGGCTTCTACACCATGATGGCAATTCTCGTTCTCTTTCTCCAGGCCAAGTATGGTTTAAGTGAGGAGATTGCTGGCGATGTGTACAGTTGGTTTTATTTTGCTATTTATGCCCTGGCTTTGGTTGGTGGTATTCTTGCAGATTCGACCCGCAAGTACAAAACAGTTATAATGCTCGGCCAGGTTATTATGTTTGGCGGCTACATTATTATGGCTGTACCGGATTTACCACAGGTTTTAACTTTCTCAGCACTCGGCATAATAGCCTTTGGTAACGGATTATTTAAAGGAAACCTACAGGCTGTTGTTGGGCAGATGTACGACAATCCAAAGTATGATAAAGTAAGGGATACAGCTTACATGATATTCTATATGGGTATTAATGTTGGGGCCTTTTTTGCGCCTTTTGTTGCTACTGGTATCAGGAACTGGTTCCTCAAAACCAAAGATTTTATGCATGATGGAAGTCTTCCCGCTCTTTGTCACCAATTCCAGGCTGGTTCTCTGGAAAACACAAATGAACTACAAACACTGGCTGATCAAGTAAGTTTGAGTGGATCTGTAACTGACCTGACTGCCTTTTCACAAAACTATCTGGATGCCTTTTCACACGGCTATAATTATGCATTTGGTATTGCAGCTATAGCTATGGTTCTCTCGCTGACTGTATATCTGATATTCAACAAACACCTTCCAAACAAAGAGGCTTCAGCCACCGAATCTAAGATCACACTGGGTGAAAAACCCTTGGCTATTCCTGTTGCGATTGCTGTTGGTATTCTTGTTGCTTTTGGAGTTAGCCTGGTAAAAGATATTGAGACTGGTGCGGCTATCGGTCTTTTTGCTGCCTTCGTAACATGGATTACAACTATTTCCACTAAGGAGGAAAAACCCAGGGTTATATCTTTACTACTTGTTTTCTTTGTTGTAATTTTCTTCTGGATGGCTTTCCACCAGAACGGACTGACACTAACTTTCTTTGCCAGGGATTATACTGTTAAGACAGTTGGACCGGCAACCTTCATGTTCTTCAAAGTAGAGAACATCCTGGCTATAGTGGCATTTGTAGCCGGTATCTTTTTATTATTAGGTAAGGGTAAAAAGCTCAATACCCGCCTAATTGGAGCTGCATTAATCGTTGCTGGTGGTGGTTCACTTGGTTATTTATTTTCCAGTGCTGATCCTGTAAGTAATCCAATATCTCCTGAAGTATTTCAATCATTTAACCCACTCTTCATTGTTACGCTAACCTTCCTGGTTATGGGTTTCTTTGGCTGGCTCCACAGAAAAGGGAAGGAGCCATCGACTCCAAGGAAGATTGGTTACGGTATGATAATCGCTGCTGTTGGTTTTGTGGTGATGTTAGTTGGATCATTAAATCTGGTGTCGCCCCACGAATTACAGATTGTTGATCAGACGACAGGAGAAATCATCAGATCTAATCCAGTCCCCGACTCATCAAGGGTTATGCCTTATTGGTTGATATCAACATACCTTATCCTGACTATTGCGGAACTATTCCTAAGTCCGATGGGACTATCTTTCGTGTCAAAAGTAGCACCGGGGAGATTCCAGGGTCTTATGCAAGGTGGATGGTTATTGGCAACAGCCGTTGGGAACAAACTTCTCTTCGTGGGTAGCAGTTTCTGGGGAAAACTCGATCTCTGGCAACTATGGCTAATCTTTGTTGCATGTTGTCTTGTTTCTGCAGCTTTTATTTTTTCCATAATGAAGCGGCTTGAGAAGATAACCAATAAATAAAATCCAAGTTATCAAACAAAGCAAAAGGGCTGCAAGTTAAATCTGCAGCCCTTTTAGTTTATCAACAGCTGTTAAAATCTTAGCTTAGGATAATCTATTTATCTGATGCTCTCACGCTTATAATTATCAACAATTGTTAATAACTCATGTTAGTATTGTGTTTATTTAAACCCTACAAAAAACCTTGACAAAACGAAAATCTCATACTATATTTGGAGAACCAAGCGAGGGATAATAGGCCCGGCAAGGTCAAGTTCTTTGAAAGGGATGAATCAATAGTGGCTTCGGCTACTGATGACTGTTTGGGAAAACAGCCGTGTAGGATTTACGGAAATTAATATTGAAGGGGCAACCCGGATAAATTACTGGAAGTTTATAAGAAACGATTGCGGAACCAGGCAGGGAGGTATCAGATCCCACCCGATTCTGGAGAGTGGCGCAAGCCATTTCTGAAGGGTGGATGAAGTATCGGATGCAACCAGATGTGGAGAGCACATCCCACCAGGATATTAGAACACTCATGGAGAAAACCCGCAAGGGCAATCATCACGAGGATCTTACAGGCGCTGGACTGGACAACCTCACGGTTGGACAAGAAAGCAGGGTAACAGAATGAATTTTACGGAATACAAACTGGTGCCAGCCGAAACAACAGTAACTTGGTCACAGTTGGAAGCTACGGCTGAAAACAAGTGAGAGCGGGAAATTATCGTCAGATGATTTCCCGCTTGTGTTTTATAGAGGGTTTTATTGCCAGCTAAAAGTTATTTCTTTTAAATTTGAACAGAAATAGAACAGCTGACAATAATAGCCTGAATCATGAAAATAAAACTATCCTTCCTCTTTCTATTATTACCAATACTATCTATCGCTCAAGTAACTACAGATCTTTTAGATGAGCTCAACTATCGTAATCTGGGTGCTTTCAGAATAGGAGCCTGGGTATCGGATATGGCAGTGCCGGAAAACCCGGATGCCGAAAACAAGTTTACGTGGTACTTTGCTCAAAGAGCTGGTGGAGCATGGAAAACCACCAATAATGGGAATACCTTCGAATGCATTTCTGATGACCTGAATACCAGCTCCATTGGATGCATTGAAATTGCCCCTTCAAATCCTAACATTCTATGGATAGGTACTGGTGAAGCCTATAGTGCACGATCAAGTTATGCCGGAAATGGTGTATATAAATCAATTGACGGAGGCGAGAACTGGGAGGATATGGGTTTAAAGGATACACATCATGTCAATAGGATTGTGATTCATCCGAGTAATCCCGACATAGTTTATGTTGCAGCTATGGGGCATCTTTTTTCAGGCAACAAAGAAAGGGGGATATTTAAAACGACCAACGGTGGCAAATCGTGGAAAAAAGTCCTCTATATAGATGAAAACACAGGTATAATCGACTTGGTAATAAACAGAAATAATCCTGATATTCTTTTCGCCGCCAGCTATGACATGAGACGTTCGGCCTGGCATTTTGAAGCCGGGGGACCACAATCGAGGATCTATTCAAGCTCAGATGCGGGAGAAAACTGGGCTGTAGCAGAGGGGGGTCTTCCCATGGGTAATCTGGGAAGAATAGGAATAGATATACACAGGGCAAACCCCGACATCATGTATACCGTAATACAAAACCTCAATCCTGATCCTGATTATGTCCCAGATCCCAAGCAAACTTTTGATGAGTTTACCGACAACTCCTATGATGCCTTAATTGGTGGTCAGGTCTATAAAAGCACAGATGGTGGGAAAAGCTGGAAAGACATAAGCCCTGATCATACAGATGTTAGTGGCAAGGCTGCCTACTCATTCAACATGATTTATGCCGACCCGATAAATCCTGATGTAGCCTACATCATCGGAGCTGGAATGAATTACACTTTGGATGGAGGCAAGAGCTGGCCCAGAGGATGGAGAGATAAAACAAAATTCAGAAGCAATTTCGGTGATAACAGATGTTTTTGGATTGATCCTACCGATTCCAGGCATATCATGCTAGGTAGTGACGGTGGAATATACAACTCATGGGATGCAGGTGAACACATGCATCATTATTACCATATACCAGCTGGCGAGATATATCATGTTGAAGTGGATGACGCTCAGCCTTATAATATTTACATCGGACTGCAGGATCATGAAACATGGAAGGGCCCAGTAAATAACTGGAGTGGATCGATTGGAATAGAAGACTGGGTAATTACCGGCATGTGGGATGGAATGTATACCCAGGTTGATCATGAAAATAATCAATGGTTATATTTTACTACTCAGTTTGGAAAGCATCACCGTGAAAATCAGAAAACAGGTGAACGTTGGCCTATCAGCCCTAGTCAGGCAAAAGGAGCACCACCCTATCGATATACATGGACAACTCCATTAATAATCTCTCCTCATAATTCAGCAACTTTATACATTGGTGCTCAATGCCTTCTTCGCTCACCCGACAGAGGCAACACCTGGGAGGAAATCAGTCCCGACCTAACAGACAATGATCCTGTTAAAATTGCCGGGAAGGGACACATGATGCATTGCACCATATCCACGATTTCTGAGTCCTCAATAAAACCAGGAGTTATTTGGGTAGGAACCGATGATGGTCATGTTCACCTCACCAGAGATCACGGCGGTAATTGGGCTGAACTCACAGAGGAGCTAACAAACTCTGGAGCTCCCTCTGAGATGTGGGTAAGTCGGGTTGCTGCATCCAAACATGAAGAAGGCAGAGCATACATTAGTAAATCAGGATACAGACAGGATATCTTCAAACCCTTTATTTTCAAAACAGAAGATTTTGGAAAAACATGGACAAAAATTGATGAAGGCCTTCCAGACGCCCCGGTAAGTGTGGTATACGAAGATCAGGATAATGAAAATTTACTGTATGCTGGAACAGATATGGGCGTTTATGTAAGCTTTAACAGAGGTAGCAAATGGCAGTCTTTGCAACAAAATATGCCAATTGTTCCGGTTAGAGATTTACTTGTTCATCCCAGGGAGAAGGATTTGGTTGTCGGGACTTATGGTCGAGGAGCATGGATAATGGATGTATCCTTTCTCCCTGAGCTGACGGAAGATGTATTGGATCAGGATATTTATTTATTCAACATACTTGATAAACCCCAAAAGAATTACTCAGATCGAGCCAGTTGGGGAAACCAACAAATGATGGGTGATAATCATCTAAGGACTCCTAATGAGCCTAATGGCCTGGAGATATATTATTATCTGGGTAAAGACAGCGAACAGGATGTTACTATCAGTGTATTCGATTTTGAGGGAGAGCAGGTGACAAAAAGAAAGGGAGAATCGGGCCAGGGCCTGCATAGAATTTATGTAGACACAAGCAGGATGAAACCTAATCCATATATTGTTAATTTAGAAATAGGAGAAAAAACATTAACAAAATCTGTCAGGGTTCTGGAATCACCCAAATGGCAGGTAGGAAGGTTATAAATCATGCTAGCAAAAAACCACGCATTACTACATATTATTGACGTTCAGGAGCGCTTGTTTAAGGTCATGCATAACCAAGACGCTGTGAAGGATAATATGGTCAAATTCCTGAAAGGCATTCAGGTAATGAATCTACCCATTCTGTGGATGGAGCAATATCCTCAGGGGCTTGGGCAGACCATCCCAGAGCTAAGAGACCTTCTGGGAAACCAGAAACCGATGGAGAAGATGTGCTTTAGCTCCTGTCGACAACCCGAATTCATTGAAGAGCTTCGACTACAGGGACGCAATCAGATATTGGTAATGGGTATTGAGACTCATGTATGTGTATACCAGACCGTTTTCGGGCTTATCACCAGGGGGTTTGACGTCAGAGTTGTTGCAGATGCCACTTCTTCACGCACAGAAAAAAATTACGAATTTGGATTACGGGCAATGGAGTCTCATGGCGCAAAAATCACGACAGTTGAGATGGCTCTGTTTGAGTTATTGGAGGAGGCAGGATCTGATGAATTCAAACAAATAAGCAGAATAATTAAGTGAGATTAAAGTCAAATATTTTTCTCGTATTCGGATTTGTAATTTTATTTTTCCTGATGATCGCTTGCAGTCCTTATCTGCACAAGCTAGATTTGCGTTCGCCGGAAAACATATCTACACAGATACATGATGTATTAGAGAAAGATTACCCTTTTACGACTCACAAAAAAATTGATTGGGATCAATTTTCATCGGAGATTTCTCAGTTATCTGAAAAAAACAAGGTTTACTCTCAGGATTACCTGAATATGAGGGAGATAGTATATCGACTTCCAGATAGTAGAATAAACCTTGTTTCAAAAAAAGACAATTCGCTCAAAGAGGAAGAAACTGGTGGATATATAGGATTTGATATTGCTTATACTCCTCTTGGTGATTATTTCATATCCAGAATTGACAGTTCCAGCAGAGCATGGGATATAGGTATGCGACCAGGACATCAGATACTTGCCTGGAACCAGAAATTGATTTCTGAAATTATTGATTCCTTTCCTTTAAGGTGGGGATTTCATCCTACCAATCCAGATATGAGGCAACTTCTTGCCTGTCATTTTCTGAGTCGAGGAAAAGCAGGATCCTCTGTTGAAGTTTTTTACGTAAATAGCAAAGAGAACAATAAAGGTGTAAGATTAACTTTCGAAAAAGAAAAACAGTTAGACTATCCCTTCTTGATAGGTATAAACAGTCATCAGGATAAAAAAAAGAAGAATTTTATCTTATTAAGCGACAGTTTAGCTTATTTGCGAATTGACAAATTTACACCATCAAGTCTGAGATACTTCAACAACAAGGTTTTAGGCACGATCAGCGATATTAAAGGCTTAATTATTGACCTTCGTGAAAACGCAGGTGGATATGATCCTATTGCTGTGAAGATTGCCGGACATTTCATCACTCAAAGCAGAACCTATGAGGAGTCATTTATTAAGGAGGGGGATAATATTCGCATTATAAACACCTTGACAGCTCAGCCTGACGCCCCTCAAGTATTGACTAATATCATTATACTTACCGGGCCTTTAACCATGGGGGTAGCAGAAGGGTTTGCAAAATTGCTGCAAAAAGAGGATCACGTTAGGCTATTGGGGAGTTGGCATACAGCTGGTAGTTTTAGTCTGCCAGGAGGCCAGCTGAAACTAGGTAATGGTATTCGCTTGAATTACCCTATAGGTGGATCGATGGATGAGAATCATAAGATAATTATTGAAGCTGGTGAAAGGGCACAGGGAATTAGTCCGGATATATTTATTCCTTTAGACAAGGAAACGACTATTCAAATGGCCAATGGATTGGATATACTATTATCTGAAGCAATTAACCATATTTGGCTTAGGTGACAAATGAAGGTCTGGTTTATTATAGCTCTTCAATCGTTTTTTTAACATCAGCCATAAGCCAGCTAGGGGTTGATGTTCCACCGCATATACCAACAGTATCAGATTCTGAAAACCAGTCAGCCTGAATTTCTTTTGGTGAAGTAATTTTATAGCTACTGGGATTAACCTCTTTGCAATGGGTATACAACATCTTTCCGTTGGATGAATTTTTTCCTGAGACAAAAATGATTTTATCATGCTTTCTAGAAAACTCCACTAATTCTTCCACTCGCCCAGAAACCTGGCGGCAAATTGTATCTTTAAGATCCACATCGAAACCAGCCTTCAATAGCATATCCCTTCCAGCATACAGTTCTCTAATGCTCATAGTCGTTTGACTATATAGTATAAGTTTTTGTGGGAGTTTTTCAAGATTCAGTTCTTCGAAATTTTCAAAAACTACTAGATTCTCAGCATTAGCATGCCCCATTAGTCCTGCTACCTCAGGGTGATCATGCTTTCCAAAAATCAGAATCATACCACCACTTATAGAAGAGCCATTCACTCTTGAACCGGGGAAGATGCTTACCCTCGACGAGATAGAAGAGATGCACATCCGAAAGGTCATCAGCAACACCGACAAGAACAAGGGGGAGATTTGCGAGATTTTGGGCATATCCCGCCCCACCTTCGAACGGAAACTGGAAAAATACGGCATCTCCTTCGCAAAAGAGTGAGTGACGTCTGCGTCTGCAATTTCACGTTAAAAAAGGGCCCTGACGAAAACGTCAGGGCCCTTATCGCACAAAGCAACAGGTAATACGCGTTCTTCTAGTGTGACTCTTCCATGGCCAG
>CAYUNU010000007.1:0-10019 GCA_964446195.1 uncultured Porphyromonadaceae bacterium
ATGAATATGGTGGTTTGGACGGAATTGTAACAATGGAAGATATTATTGAGACTTTGCTTGGCCTGGAAATAATTGATGAAACAGATACCATAATTGACATGCAAAAATATGCAAGGGATAGATGGAAGGAAATACAGGAGCGTAGTAGTAAAACACTACCAAGGCAATGAAAAAGCAAAAAATCAGGATGATTAAATATTATATACCCGGTTTGTTACTTGCATTTGTAATTAATTTCAATCTTGCAATAGGTCAAAGCAATGATCTTGTGATACTTAACGAAGAGAATGAAATTATATTTTCAGGCGAGAGCATGGAGTTTATTGGATTTACGGTAAACAAAAAAGTACATTACAAAATAAATACTCAAGCAGGCCTGGAAAAAATATCAAAAATTGTTTTGCCGGAGTCGTTTGATCCAAGCTATGTTGCCCACTTTCCAAAAGCAAGGAATTATCAAAACTTGTATACACGGATGAAATGTGATCTATTCAAAGCAGAGATAAAATCATCATCGGGAGAAATAAGGAAGGCTAAGTTAAGTGCTGAAATTGAGGAGATTAAAATGCACATGCCTCAGGAAAATTATTATGGTACTTATCTTAAATACATATATAACATTGAAGACATCCAGATTGGTGATGAACTGATAGTTGAATACAGCTATAACATGCTATATAATGAGAACTTCTATATGCTTTCGGGCTATAGAATTTTTTTCCATTCAGATATACCTAAACTCAGCTATCACCTCAAAATACAACACCATTCTGAGCTGGTAGTTGATTACAGCTATTTTAATGATGCTGAGCCTGATTCACTCATTGATCGGGATGGCTTAAAAAAATATTATTGGAACAGAGAAAACCTGGCAGGGTGCATATCGGAACCAGGTGGAAAACCTTATCTAGCTTTGCCCTATATTGTTTTAACACCTCGGCCGTATGATTTACTCTATACTGTTCCGCATTCATATGAGAAGCGACTAACTCCAATATACTCGCTCTTTGCAGGACTTCGGGAAGCCCAGCATTTTAGCATATCCATTTCTATAATGGAAGGCGTAAATACGAGACAGTATGAACAGATTCAACATTTCCTGGCAGATAAGACATCAGGAACAGATATTGACAGCATCAGGATAAAAGAATTCATTAATATACATAACACAATTGTTGATGATTTCGATTTTGCCGACGATATAGATTATTTTACCAGAGAGGATAGACGAAATCACAGAATGGGTGATTATCTTATGGGAAATCAAATACGTGATATTAGCAGATATGATATCTATTTGGCCCTTATACGTTCTCTTGGCCTTAAGTATTTTACAACTTATTTATGTGATAATAGAAGCGGAATGATCAGCGACAATTTCTTGAAACCTATGCATCAGAGTGACTTTATGTATACTATCCTTTTAGATGATGGCAATGCGTTCTACTTATACCCTAAGAAAGATAAATTTGGATATTACATGGATGAGATCCCTTTCTATTACGAAAATGCTAAAGGCCGGCTCATCCATTTGCTCGACTACAGAAATACTGAGGAGGCAATAAGTGAGGAATACAGAGAGATAATTCTACCAAAGGGAAATATTGGGCACAACACCCGAAATAGCAGGCTAATGGTTGAAATAGACCTCAAAGAATTGTCGGCTACTTTTAATGCGAAGATTAACCTTTCAGGACAGTTTTCCACAATGACCAGAGGTGCATATCAATATGATTATTCCGATGAAACGGCAAATAAGCTCTACGGCAAGAAAATTTGGGAAATTGGAGATGGGGTTAAAGTGTTGAGCAAGAATGTTTTGATAAAGGATAGAATACACCCCTACCCTGTTGAGATCAGAGCTAATTACATCTCTGATAACTCATTAACTTTAAGCAATGATACTATTAGTTTGGATGTCTCCAATTGGTTTAATCACATTATTTATCAAAACTTTGAGATAAAGAACAGACAATTAGACTTTTATCCTGATTTTGCTAACAGGGATACATACAGCTATATCATAAAATTCGATGAGGATGTGAAAATGTTGGGAGGTATTGAACCAATAAATATTAATGATGAATTAGGCACATTAATAATAAACGCTGAGCAGATCGACAGTAGAAACATCAGGATAACCAGTCATTTTGCTCTTACTGATAAAATCGAGATAAACCGTATAGCTCTTATTAAGGAGATGTATGATAAAATACAGCAGCTTAATCAATCAAGCATTAAGCTTCTGATTGTAAATTAATTAAAGCATCTTCAAGTTCCGGGTATTTAAAAATATATCCTGATTTAATAATTTTACCTGCGGACACTCTACTACCTTCTAATAGTAAAACTGACATTTTACCAAAAGTGATTTTTAGTATAAATCCGGGTACATTTGGGAAATACATTGGCTTCTTCAGAACTCTCGATAGTACTTTGCTAAACTCCTTGTTATTAACCGTGTTCGGGCTCACGGCATTATATGGTCCTTCCATCAAGGTATCTTCAATAGCTTTTTCATAAATACCGCAAAGATCATCAATATGAATCCATGGCATATACTGTTTCCCTGTACCAAGAGCGGCACCAAAACCCATCTTAAAAGGCTTAATCATTTTGGCTAATACTCCACCGCCATTTGAAAGAACAATTCCAGTTCGAATTTTAACTACTCGTGCTTCTATAGATGTAAAATTATCAGCTATGTTTTCCCAATCCCGACAAGTATTAGCCAAAAAATCTTTACCCTGACTGCTCTTTTCATGAAAAATTTCTTCACTTGTTTTTGATCCATATATTCCAATTGCTGATGCAGAAATAAAAGCCTTTACACTATGATTTTTATTTTTCAGTTGATCCAATAATAACTGTCCCGACAAAATTCTGCTATTAAGAATTTCCTTTTTTCTGCCGCCAGTCCAGCGCTTTTCTCCAATATTAGCACCTGCCA
The DNA here is from genome assembly GCA_964446195.1 of uncultured Porphyromonadaceae bacterium. Classification (GTDB taxonomy): domain Bacteria; phylum Bacteroidota; class Bacteroidia; order Bacteroidales; family UBA12481; genus JAUVKA01. The sequence continues at coordinate 2,951 of CAYUNU010000007.1, forward strand.
AATGAATTATAGCATCAACCCCTTCAAGAGCCTCAGGGTCCATCCATTGTTTCTCAATATCCCAGGTATAAGAACGTATTGAATTATTTGTTGCTTTCTTTCTACCTAAATGAACGACTTCATAAGTCCTATCCATAAGCCATTTAGATAATGCCTCGCCAATCAAGCCACTGCCACCAGTAATTAGTACTTTTGTCATATTTGCTTAGATCAAAAGACAAATATAATCTACCTTTTAGTGATAACAACATAAACGCAAGCAATGAATCTTTGTTGGTAAAGTTTCAAGGTATATCTTTATCCTTTTAAGAGGTAATATTTATTAAGAGCTGAAACATTATTCCCAGATTTATGTATAATCATTTATGAAAGCAAATTCTCCTATAGAAATTGATGGTAGAAACCTTTATTACATGTTTCTGGCCGGAGCAAATAAAATTATTGAGAACCAATCTAATCTTAATAAGATCAATGTCTTTCCGGTACCTGATGGAGATACCGGGACCAATATGGCATCAACAGTAAGGTCGGTAATTGATACGCTTGAGCCAGAACGATCTTATAAGAATATGGCAGATTCGATCGCTGAATCCACACTACTTAACGCCAGAGGAAATTCAGGAATTATTTTTGCTCAGTTTTTATATGGCATGAGTTGTGAAACCGGGGAATTCCATACTGTTACCCTAAATCATTTTATTGAAAGCATTAAAAGCTCGGTAAAATACGTTTACAAGGCTGTTTCAAACCCTGTTGAAGGTACTATGCTTACGATTATCCGGACCTGGGCAGAGTTTATTGATGCAAACAAGGCCAAATTTTCAGATTTCAATCAACTTTTCCTAAAATCTAAAAATATACTTGAAGCTTCTTTGGAGGAGACCAAGACAAAATTGGAGGTGCTCAGAAAAGCAGATGTTGTTGATGCTGGAGCAAATGCCTTCTTTATTTTCATACAGGGGATGATAGAGCTTATTAAATCAAAGAATATAAGAAACTTAATAGGTCATAATCAATCTAGTATAAACTTTGAAGAATTAGAAGAACAAATTCCTCAAGATGTTAAATTCAGGTATTGTACAGAAGGAATACTCAAGAATATCAGCCTTGAGCAGGAAGCACTTTCTGAAATTATTCAGCAATATGGTGATTCCGTTGTAGTTGCAGGAGCAAAAAAGACCAGTCGTATACATGTCCACACAGATAATCCGTCCCTATTATTCAAAGAATTGGAGAAATACGGAACTATTACCTTCCAAAAAGCTGATGATATGGTTCGCCAGAGTGAGGCAGTATATAAGCGAAAGGCAAAAATAGCCCTGGTAACTGATTCGGCATGTGATTTACCTGCCGAATTATTTGATGAACACCAAATACATTTGCTACCTCTGAATATTAATTTTGGGGATAACCATTATCTTGATAAGGTCACTATTAAAAGTGAGCAATTCTATGAAAGGCTTAAAAATGACAAGGACTTTCCTAAAACCTCACAGATAAATGAAATATCATTTAGAAATTTGTATTCACATTTAGCAAGTCATTATGATGCCATTATTGCTGTTCATCTAACCGAGAAATTTAGTGGCACATTTCACAGTAGTGTAAAGGCAGCAGAGAAAGTCAGTAATGAATTTGGGAAGAAGATTGCCGTAATTGATTCCAAAAATATTTCCGGTGCAATAGGTCTCATTGTCCTTCGAATAGCTGAGGCCATTGAGCGTGGCGAGGAATTTGATAAGGTTGTGGAAAAAGCCAAAGATTGGGTTTCTGACACAAAAATATTTGTCAGTGTAAAAACATTGAAATACATGGTAAAAGGTGGTAGAGTGTCGCCACTGAAAGGTATGTTGGCAAAACTCATGAATGTAAAGCCTATTGTTTCGATGGATCCGGATGGTAAATCCGAAATCTTTGGAAAGACCTACAATCAGAAAACCAATATGGAAAAGGTTATTAAGCACATAAAGGAGATTAGCCAATCGAAGAAGATTTGGAATTATATTCTTTTGCATGCTAATAACATTGAAGGAGCAGCCTGGTTTGAAAGAGAAATGGAAATTCTAAGCTCAAAAAAACCAATTGCTACTGTGAATATCTCGCCGGTAGTGGCAGCTAGCGCTGGTATTGGAGCGGCATCTGTAGCATTTATGTACGAATAATCTTTTTTATGATGAGCTTTATTCAGATATATCTACAAGGATTCCTCGTTATCATGGCTATGATGACAATACTATGGATCGTCAGTATTTTCATTAAGAATGTCAGTATTGTAGATGCATTCTGGGGATTTGGTTTCGTCCTTGCGGGGATTTTTTATTTTTTTCGCACAGATGGATTTGAGATTCGAAAAATAATAGTTTTATTCCTATTAGTCATTTGGGGACTAAGGTTGACAATTTATCTTGCATGGAGGAATTGGGGTAAAGGAGAGGATTTCAGGTACAAAAAATTCCGTAAGGATTATGGCGAACACCGATACTGGTGGTTTAGTTTTTTCCAGACCTTTCTCCTGCAGGGAGTTTTGATGTGGCTCATATCTGCCCCACTTCTTGGCGCCCAGTATCTCCCTGATAATGAGTTGGGAATATTAGATTTTGCAGGCGTTGGATTATGGCTTATTGGCTTTGCATTCGAGGCAGGAGGCGATTACCAGCTTGCCAGGTTTAAGGCGGATCCTTCAAATAGAGGAAAGGTTTTGGATCAAGGCTTCTGGAAACTGACCCGTCACCCTAATTATTTTGGGGATGCCACTATATGGTGGGCTTTTGGACTTTTTTCAATCTCGTCAGGAAGTTATTATCCGATAGTCAGCAGTATTTTAATGACCTTGTTAATTATAAAAGTATCAGGAGTTTTCCTTCTGGAACGTTCACTCAAAGAGAGTAAGCCTGCTTACCAGGAGTATATTAGAAGAACTAGTGCTTTTTTCCCTTGGTTTAAAAAGAAGTAATCAGGATAGGGTTTTAAAAATTACAGCAAAGGTTTTGAGGATAAGAGCCTATTTTTTAAGCCTTTGATATATATACTGTCCTCTTTCTTTAAACATCCCAAAATCGCTTTCTTTTAGAGCTTTCAGATTGTCACGACAGCTTTCAGAGTCACCATTTTGTAGTGATTTCAAAGAATTCAGCCAGAAGAAATCAGGAGAATATTCTTCAGTTTCAAAAATCATCTCATCCAATAATTGGGTTGAATCAATTGTCATAACAAAATCAGATTTCTCAACTCCATAATCAAATAAAGTCTGGAAATCTTTTTGGATAAGCCTGGGATAAACAAATAAGAAAAAAATTGCAGGAACCAGCACAGCAATAATGGAGGTTATTATCCACCTATTTCTGTTGCTTTTTTTTTTATTCTGCCTCTGCATCACATCTGTATTGAAAAGAAAATTATCGCGAATTTTTGCATTCTTTTCAAAAACAAAGAGAATATCTGCAATTTGTTTTTCAGTTAAATCTGTTTCATTGCCAAGGTATTGAGACAAGCACTCTTTTTTGTTTATCCAAAATACAGTATCGTCCTTATATCCAAGAGATTCAGTTATAACTTTAGGTTCATGGCCCTGAACAATAAAGTGCAATAATTTGCGAAAGTCCTTCTTTAATAGTTTTATCCGTCGATTAATATCCTTCAGGTTCTCATCCTCTTCAGAGAGATCAAAAGCTACGGCTGGAACATCATAAAGATCAATGTATTCATCAGCAGAAACAGGGATATCGCCTTCTTTTAATAGTTCTGCCATAACTGTTACAGCTAGTTTAGCCACTACCTCCAGGCCTCCTTTTGGACATTCCTTCATGGCCTGCAATGATGCAAGTGCCCATGCAGAAATAATTTCTGATTGACAATTTTCTTTAGATCTCATAGTTTTATTTCAGGGATAATAAAGATATAACTTTCTTTGTAGTTTATAATAATTTAATTGCAGGCAACTTTATGAACATGAAACGGATTTTGATCGTAATCATCTTCTTTACTTCTTTAGCATCATTTGCCCAGGAAAAAACAAAAAACATTTTATCAGTATCCTATTTTGGTGAGACTGTAACCCATCCCGGCTTAAGAATTGGATATGATGTTCCTGTTGGTAAATGGGGTAAGGAAAAGAGCAATCTCATTTTTGTTTCGCCATCCTTTGGTTTTTATAGTCACAAGAGATACCAAACCAGCTATTTTTTGTTGCCCGAACTAGCCTTCAACAAACAAAATAAAAAAGGGACAAATTTTTATGCCGGTGCAGGAATCGGTTATCAACTGAGCATAGTACCCAATACTTACATAGTTGGAAGTGATGAGCTTGCTCATGAAATTACAGCAAGCAATTGGTATTTTCTCTCAAATATATTTGTTGCTATTGAAAAGCCTATTCCTTTAAAGAGTGGTGGGAACTTTAAAGTTTACTTGAAGCCTCAAATATTGTTTGCCTACCCCCATTTTCCAACTCGACTTAAATACTTTTTTCTGGAATTTGGAATCAAACATGATGTTAATTTTTGATTATGAGAGCATTATATAAATACATACTAGCACTAGTCACTTTTGCAAGTCTTTTTTCGTGTGAAAAATTTGATCTCAATGAAAATGCCGACACTTTTTTTCATATCAAGATTAATAATACTGAATTACCTGTTTGGGTGAAAGGAAATACAGAAAGCAAAAAACTTATTATAAATATTAATGGAGGTCCTGGCCTTACCAGTATTGATCTAGCTCATGTTGACAGGTTCGCTTGGTCTGAAATACTCGAAAAGGAATTTGGGATGGTCTATTATGATCAAAGAGGCTGTGGAAATTCACAAGGGAATATTCAGGTAGAAAGTATTACAATAGCCCAATATGTTGATGATTTACATGCTTTGGTGAATGTAATTAAAAGTCAATATGAGGATCCTGAAATTTACCTGATGGGACACAGTTTTGGATCATACATTGGGGCTAATTACCTCTTGGATTCTGTACGACAATCAAAAATATCCGGATGGATAACTATTGATGGTTCATTTAATTTTGATGAGGATTTGCAATGGGATTACAAGAGATCATTCTTAATAAACATAGCCAAGGAAGAAATTTCTAATGGGAATAATTTAGAGTATTGGTCGGATGTATTAAGCTGGACTGAAATTATTACTGATATTTCAACGGATGGCCAAAAGTATAAATGGCGTGAGTTTATAGGTAATCCTGGCGAAAAATTAATTCCGTTGGAAGATGGGTCGCTCACATTAGGCCAGCGACTATCTATTGACTTCTCTTCCTCATATAATCCCCTGCATGCTTACTTATCCAAAAATTCCGAGATCGTCAATGATGCTCTGATTAAAGCGGTAGAAGGCAAAAAACTTATTTCTGAGGTTTCGGCAATCACCCTACCAAGTTTATTTTTGTGGGGAAGATATGATGACTTGAATCCTATTGAATTGGGTTTTGATGTATACAACAATCTAGGATCACTTGCCACTGCCAAAAGTTTTGTAATCATGGAGGAATCCTCTCACGAACCTTTCATAAGTGAGCCACAGAAGTTTCAAAATTCTATAGTTGAATTCTTAAATAATCACTAATATCGACAGTCGGATTACTTAACGTACTTAGCCTTATTCAGGTAGTCAAAGCTTTCTTTAACGCTTTTTTGAGGGTTATCGGTATATCTTTCCACTTCAACATACCAGTCCTTCATTTTATTTTTATTCATCTGTTTAAAGATGGCTTCAAAATCGATATCACCACTGGCTCCAATTTCTTTTTCGTCCTTTATGTGGGTAACGATAATCTGCTTATTATATTTTTTTAGATATTCAACCGGACTGGCTCCACCCACCTGGCACCAGTATACGTCTAATTCGAAAATTACATTATCCTTATCAGTATGTTCGAGCATATAATCATAGATCACATTATCGCCTATTTTCTTAAACTCTCCTGCATGATTATGGAAACCGAACAGCATACCAGCCTTCGATGTTTTTGCTCCTATCTTACTGAAATAATCGCAATACAGTTTTAAATCGTCGAGGCTGCTCTTCTCTCCCACAGGCATAGATGGCATAATCATATATTTAAATCCTGCTTTTTGATGAGCATCAATCGCCTGATCCCACCATGCCCATACTTCAGCTTCTTTTTCTTTTGAGTATGATTGACCCAGATGAGCACTTGTAACCTTCATGCCCAAATCACTTACTCTTTTCTGAAAGTCCTTAGGATCAAGGCCATATATTTTACCATCACCGTATCCGGCAGTCTCCAGATTCGTATATCCCATTTTCGCAACTAATTCAAGAACAGCTTGTATACCATCGGTTCTAACCATATCTCTTAAGGAGTATAGCTGTAGTCCAATATTCTTTTCTCCGTAGCTTAGGGTAGAAGCAGAAAGTAATTGAGGCGCCAGCATAGTGCCTGCTGCCAAAAGTGTTGATTGTTTAAGGAAATCACGTCTATTTTTCATCAGGATTTTGTTATGGTTAAAATCGTTTACAAGATACCAGTTTTTATTAAGTTTGGTCAAATTTTTGAACTAAAACACTATTTTTACCTTGACAAAATTGTCTTTCTAACAATCCTCTTAATGTCAAAAAATAAACTATCCTTTTTTACTGTCACGGTTGCCCTGGCTGGGTTTCTCTTTGGTTTTGACACTATAGTAATCTCCGGAGCAAACCTTCCAATTAAAGAATTGTGGCAAACTTCCCCGCTTTTTCATGGTGCCTTCATAATGTCAATGGCTCTTTGGGGTACTGTAGTTGGAGCTCTAACCGGAGGAATGCCGACAAACAAATTTGGCAGGAAGAAAACGTTATTTTTCATTGGGATTCTTTACGGTATTTCAGCACTCGGATCAGCACTGGCGCCTGATCCATATACATTTTCCATTTTCAGGTTTATTGGAGGGATTGGAGTAGGTATATCAAGTGTCTCAGCACCAACATATATATCAGAATTATCACCCATATAATAAGGGAGCAGATTCACGTCAATAAAAGTGTCATTATATCTCATCATCCTCAACGTGCCACCACTCTCCGGTTTTGAAAAGAAAAGTATGTCTATCCAGTTAATA
>CAYUNU010000007.1:10029-16325 GCA_964446195.1 uncultured Porphyromonadaceae bacterium
TTAGTTGCCCGATATCAGTTTATGATCGTTTTTGGAATACTAATAGCCTTCATCAGTAATTATTTGCTTAAAGGAGTTGGAGGGGAAAATGACTGGCGTTTTATGCTAGGAGTGGAGACTATTCCTGCCATAGCATATACCATCATGGTTCTATTCATACCAGAAAGCCCAAGGTGGCTCTTGGTTAAAAAGAATGATGAAGCTGGGGCACGAAGAGTATTTAAAATGGTTGGCAATAAGGATATTGACAAATCCATAAAAGAAATCCTAAATTCTGTTAAACCCGGCACATCCGGCGTTCTATGGAAGAGAATATATTTCACGCCGATAATGCTCGCCATCTTGATTGCCTTTTTTAACCAGATGTCGGGAATAAATTTCACCCTTTACTATGCACCGGAAATCCTGGAAAGAGCCGGATTAGCCAGTAAAGAATCGCTGATGAATTCAATCAGTCTAGGTATAGTCAACCTGATATTCACCATGTTAGCTATTTACCTGATCGACCGACTAGGCCGTAAGCAATTACTGCTCTGGGGCGCTGTCGGTTATATTGTGAGCCTTGTTATGGTATCCTGGGCTTTCTATACAGGAGCATCATCAGGATTTCTGCTATTTTTCATCTGCTTCTTTGTTGCATCACATGCCATTGGTCAGGGCGCAGTTATTTGGGTATTTATTTCCGAGATTTTCCCAAACAATGTTAGAGCCTATGGGCAAGCCCTGGGTGCCGGAACACATTGGATAATGGCAGCTATCGTAACTCTGCTCATACCGGTTTTCCTAGATAAAGAGAGTGGAATATTTGGTGATAACCCCTGGCCAATATTCGCATTTTTTGCGGTGTTTATGATTATTCAATTGTTATGGATAATCCTCAAAGTTCCCGAAACAAAAGGGAAAAGTCTGGAGGAGCTTGGGGTGGAACTTTCTGGGAGATAATTGTGAATTGTGAATTGTGAATTGTTAATGGTTAATTAAAGGAAAAAGTAAAAAATGAATAAAATTACCCTTCTAGCTTCACTTCTACTCGTGTCTTCGACCCTCATTTCCCAGGAAATTGTAAAGGAGTTTAAGATTGATAAGCAGTATTTGAATATTCCTATTTCGCAAAAACAGAATAGGCAAAGAGTGCATTGGATAATTAAGGGTGATACACTCACCTACTCTAACATCAGGATAGCTGAAGAAGAGCCTGATTATTGGGTCTTTAAGGATGTATCAGAATATATGGGTAAGAAATTAGAGATTACCTTTTCTGATAATGTTTCCGGACTTGACAAGATCTACCTTTCAAATCAGTTTGCTGGTCAGGATAGTCTGTACAAAGAAGCAAGGCGCCCTCAATTTCATTTTAGCTCCAGGAGGGGATGGAATAATGACCCAAATGGTTTGGTATATTATGATGGCGAGTATCACTTGTTTTATCAGCACAATCCTTTCGAGATCCTTTGGGAAAATATGACCTGGGGGCATGCTGTCAGTCCTGATCTGGTTCATTGGACTGAGCTTAACGATGCGCTTCATCCTGATCCATTAGGAACGATGTTTTCGGGCAGTGCTGTTATTGATAAGAATAATACCTCCGGATGGGGAAAAAATGCCTTGGTAGCAGCTTATACAGCCGCAGGGAAAGAGCAAACGCAGTGTGTAGCTTATAGCACCGATAAGGGACGCACTTTCACCAAGTATGAAGGCAATCCTGTTGTTGGTCCAACTCGTGACCCTAAAGTATTTTGGTATAAGCCAAATAATGAATGGATTATGGCGCTTTATGATGTTGCCGGCATCAGCTTCTACACATCAAAAAACCTGAAAGACTGGAAAAAAGAAAGTCATATTAATGGCTTTTACGAATGTCCCGAATTATTCGAGCTCCCGATTGATGGCGATCTCAACAACACTCTATGGGTAGCTTATGGTGGATCAGGGACATATCTATTAGGAGATTTTGATGGAAAGACATTTACACCCAAGTATGGTAAATACAGGTACACCCATGGGAATCACTATGCAGCCCAAACATACAACAACACTCCTGATGGTAAACGAATTCAGATTGGCTGGGGTACAATTCCAACCCTGGATATGCCCTTCAGTCAGATGATGTGCTTCCCAACAGAACTAACACTGAGAACCACCAACGAAGGACCAAGGATATTTAGCGAGCCTGTTGATGCAATAAATTCTCTACACACCAAAACACATGACCTGGGTGAACTGAATCTGGAACAATTAAACTCCAAACTATCAAGCATAAACAATGATCTCCTGCATGTTGTGGCCAAAGTTGAATCATTAAATGGGCAGGGCATATCAATAGATTATAGGGGCAACAAGTATGTAAATGTTGACGCGGATGAGATTAATGGAGTACAAACACCTCAAGTGAACCCCGGTAAGTTGCTTTTCGATATTGAAATGCTGATCGACAGAACATCCATAGAATCATTCATCAATAAGGGACAAATCGTTTTTGTTAAACCCCTGGCCGAAGCAACGAAGGATGAGGGCCTCGTTATTCATGGAAATCCTGATGAATTAAAAATTCATTCATTCAAAGTTTATGAGTTAAAATCATCATGGGACAAATAAACTTCAAATTTTGCATGGTGAATGATATGGTTAATATGTAGAGACACATATTTGCGTCTTTGATTGAAATACGATAATTACGAATTATGAAAAAATATTGGCATTTTCTTTCCCTCTTTTACGGAACCAGGCATAATACAGAAAAGGTTCTGGTAATGAGCCACATGATGACAATTTTACTTTTTTGTCTAATTGCATTCCTGCCGAATGCTGCAAGTTCACAAACGCTAAAAACTGCAAATATTTTTGGCGACAATATGCTTCTTCAACAGAATGAATCTGTTCCTATTTGGGGCTGGTCGGGGCGCCAGGAAGAAATAACTATTATTAGTAGTTGGGGTGATACAGCCATTGTAAAAGCTGATGCAGGCACCAGGTGGAAAGCGGAGATTAACACACCTGAAGGCAGTTATACGCAGCACACAATAACTATCAGTGGCTATGATCCTTCCGCGACCATTTTGCTTAAAAATGTTTTGATTGGAGAAGTGTGGCTGGCATCGGGTCAGTCCAATATGTACAGAACATCCAAAGGACTCGGGATTAAAGATCTGGAGATGGAGGTTGGCAAGGCTAATTTACCGAATATCAGGGTGTTTAATATCCCAATGAGGGCCTCAGAAACGCCACAAGATAATCTGGAAGGGGAATGGAAGGTATGTTCTCCTGATGTTATGCAAAACACAAGTGGAGCCGGATACTTTTTCGCGAAACATCTTCACGAAAATCTTGATGTACCCATAGGTCTAATTGTTGATGCCTGGGGAGGAACGCCCATTGAGTTTTGGTATCCCAAAGAATCATTCGAGGACGATCCGGAATTAATCGCATCTGCTGAAAGGCTTAGGAAGCAACGACAATGGCCAACATCGGTTCCGGGTACCGGGTTTAACGCCATGACCTACCCTTTGAAGGATTTTTCTCTTGCGGGAATAATTTGGTATCAGGGAGAAGCCAATGTTTTCGATCCTCTCACTTATGCTAAAAAGATGAAGCTACTTGTAAAAGAGAGGCGTCAACAATTCGACAAGAGTTTACCTTTTTACTATGTTCAGATAGCCCCTTACCGCTATAGCGGAGACCAGGAAAATGCAGCTGTTCTTCGTGATCAACAAACTTTAGCCTTGAATATTCCTAATACCGGCATGGTTGTATGTAGCGATATTGGGGATACAACAAATATTCACCCCCGGAACAAGCAAGAGTTAGGAAAGAGACTAGCACGACTGGCTCTTAAAAAACACTATAACGCTCTTGAAGAGGAAGTTGAATCCCCTCTCTTTGAATCTGCTCAACTATATAATAAATATGTATATGTTTCATTCAGTCATTCAGATGGCTTGTATTTTTCCGAAGAGGAAAAAGGTTTGTTTGAAGTTGCAGGGGCAAATCAGGAATTTCATAGTGTCAAAGCTGTGATCCAGAACGGTAAGGTAAAATTAGATACCAGGAAAATCGATAAACCCCTTTGGCTTAGGTTTGCATTTTACAACACCGCTACACCAGTACTATTCAACAAGGCCGGCTTACCTGCTTCATGCTTCGCACCTAAGAAAATAAAACTTGCTCCAGTGGTTCATGCTGTTACAGACCTCGCCCATGAGTTCACTTTTTATGCAGATCATCGATTCCACCAGCAATATCTCCCTGATCAAAAAGGTGTTACCAACTGGTGTAATCTATATAATTTTGATTTCAGCAATGCCAATTTATTGGTACTACCCGGTTGCGACAATCGTATTGCTTACGATGAGAAAGATCTTGCAGCAATATCCTCCTTCCTAAAATCAGGAGGAGGAGTTGTTCTTTTCGGTAATCAGGAAAGCTCATCTCAAAATGAATTACTCAAAAAGTTCGGGGCTGATTTTAATGGAAAGGCCCAACTACCTATTTCTGTTGCTAAAGTCTTGCCACAGATTGATGTTGAGAGTAAAGCAGGATCTACGCTTAGTTTTTCTAAGCCCAATGATTGGGAAGTCTTAATAATGGATGCAGAAGATAAGGCGCTGATGGCCAGAAAGAAAGTTGGCAAAGGAACTCTTTTGGTTTCTTCCCGTTCCCTATCTGGCAGTCATCCCAGTGCCAGGGATTCCATCAACAAGGAAATATGGAAGCCCTTGTTGATAGAGACTGCTTCCGGCAAATCGATAGATCCCAACAAGCCCTTCGTTACCTTAGGAATTGATGATTTGGAATATAATGACGACCATGGAACTTTCAAATTGAGCTATAACGATTACCTAAAACCATCAGCAGAGGCCATGGTGGATGTTTACAAACGATCCCTACCTTTCATAGAAAAGAGAATGGGCGTTCCTCTCTCGCCGGGGATGGCTTCTCAAATAACTCTTCTGGCGACTGGTGGTGGCGGTTTTTCAAGTGGGACCGTTGTTGCACTGGCTGTTTGGTGGGGGGGATTCCCCGAACGAGAAGATGGAATGATCGAATTTCTTACTCATGAGTCTGTCCATTCATGGGTATTGCCTTTCGCTGAAGTATGGAATGAGCCCATCGCTACCTATGTTGGAAATTTAGTGATGATGGACATGGGACATCAGGAGGAAGCTCTTCGAAGAATCACAAGAACCATCGAGCGAGCCAGCAAATTGGATCAGGGGATGAAAAATTATGACCTCAGTGGCAATCTCACCGGTGAAGGCGAAGAATTGACATCAGGAGATAAAAACAATATCCATTGGGGAAAATCTTATTGGATATGGGAACAATTGAGGAAGGAAAACCCAACAGTTGTTGCCGACTATTTCAAGCTCAAACGAGAATATGCAAAACCTGAACTTATCAGTAAGTATGACATCCATTGTACGGTTTCCTTGTTAAGCAAGGCCATGAACCGCGATCTATTTGGATGGTTTAATGAACATGGTATACAGGCTGATCCTTTAAAATCTCAAATCAAATTATGACTTCAATTTTTTCTTATCATCAAGCCTTGAGACTTAATTCTAAAAACTTAAGCAGGTTACTAACAATTTTGTTTTTTGTAGTTGCCATCTATGGCTGTCAAACAAAAGCTCCTCTACAGCCCAACATAATCTATATCCTTGCCGATGATCTTGGCTACGGTGATCTGAGCTGTTTTGGTCAGGAAAACTTTCAAACGCCAAACATCGATCAGCTGGCAGTTGAAGGGATGACATTTACTGATCACTATGCCGGGTGTACAGTGTGTGCACCATCGCGGTCGGTTCTAATGACCGGACTTCATTCGGGACACTCCCCTATTCGCGACAATAAGGAGATTATGCCGGAAGGTCAGCATCCTATGAAAGCTGAAGCAATTACCATCGCCGAAGTATTGCAGGAGGCAGGTTATGCTACAGGTGCATTTGGAAAATGGGGTCTTGGCCCGGTAGGATCAGAGGGCGATCCCAATAGTCAGGGCTTCGACGTTTTCTTTGGATATAATTGTCAGAGATATGCCCATAGGTATTACCCCGAGCATGTTTGGGATAATAGTGAGAAGTACCATCTCGAAGGTAATGACTGGACTAATACAACAACTTATGCTCCTGATGTGATTCATGAAAGAGCATTGGAGTTTATAGAGGATAATCAGGATAGACCATTTTTCTTATTTTACCCTTCTAACATCCCACATGCAGAACTATTAGTTCCTGATGATGAGATATTTGCAAGATACAAAGGTAAATTTGACAAAAGTACTTATGGTGAACACGGTA
>CAYUNU010000007.1:16385-25783 GCA_964446195.1 uncultured Porphyromonadaceae bacterium
TGGGCCGGATATTAATATCTCAGCTTATTGTCCACAGGCCTATCCAAAAGCAACTTTTGCTGCCATGGTAACTCGTCTGGATATTCAAGTAGGCGAGGTAGTTGCAAAAGTTAATGAGCTTGGTTTGGGAGAAAAAACAATAATCTTCTTCACCAGTGATAACGGCCCTCACGGTGAAGGAGGGATTCATCCTGATGACTTCAATTCGAACGGCATTCTCCGAGGCATGAAACGTGATCTTTATGAAGGCGGGATACGAGTTCCTATGATCGTTAGTTGGCCCGGACAGATTGAAGCCGGATCATCAAGCAATCTGATATCAGCCTTTTGGGACATGATGCCAAGCTTCGCTGAATTAGCTGGAACTGAAGCTCCTGCAGATATAGACGGTATTTCTATTGTCCCTACACTTTTAAATCATGATAAACAGGAGATACACGAACAATTGTACTGGGAATTTCATTCCGGTGGAGGCAGGCAAGCCGTAAGACAAGGAAAATGGAAAGCAGTGAAATATAATTGCTATGATGCTGATAAAACAAAACTTATGCTCTTTGATCTGGAAGCTGATCCTTCAGAAGAGCATGATATTGCGAGTGAACATCAGGAAAAAGCAAAAGAGTTGGAAAACATTATGAACCAGGAGCATTCATATGATCCCATATTCCCTTTTGGTAAGTCAAAATAACTCGTACCCTAGCATAAATAAAAGGAAACCGTTTGTGTTTTTAGACAAAACCATTTAGATTTTTACCCAAACAGAATTATAATTACATGATAAAAAAATACTCTTTTCTTTCCCTTTTACTACTTACCTTATTCAGCGGATGTACCTCCGTTAATAAGAAAGCAGAAGTTTTCTTTGATGAAGCAGTTGCTGTATGGCCGGTCGATCTCCAATTCGAAAAGAATCTCACCATTGGTTTCAGGGCTGAATTTGAGAACCCTGGTGATAATAATGCTATTCTCAAGATAACCGGTTCCAGCCTTTACCGGATATTTCTTAACAATGTCTTTGTTGGTCATGGACCGGCCAGAGCGGGACATGGCTACTACCGAGTTGATGAGTGGAATCTGGATAAATTTGTAACAGACAGTTTAAACACTCTGGTCATTGAGGTAGCCAGCTACAATGTCAACTCTTATTATTTACTCAATCAGCCTGGTTTTGTTCAGGCTGAAGTCGTTTTAGGGGGTAATGTAATAGCTTCAACATCAGATAAGAATAATGATTTCCTGGCCTACCATATTAAGGAAAGAATACAAAAAGTTCCTCGCTATTCCTTCCAACGCCCTTTCATCGAGTACTACCGGATAATAAGGCTTAAGGCTTATGGCTTGAGGCTTAAGGATAAGGATAAGGATAAGGAAGAAGGAAGAAGTATGGAAGGGATAAGTTTGGAAGATGTTGGGCCTAAGGAGCTTATTGCTAGGCGGATTCCTTATCCTGATTTTACGATTGTTAAGCCGCAAAAGGTAGTGGCTCAAGGTACAGTTGAGACTGGGATAAAAAGAGATCATTACTGGCGTGATAGAGCTGTTACGAATATTGGGCCTAAGCTGGGTGGCTTTCCTGAGGATGAGCTGGAATATAACCCGGCTATTGAGCTGCAAGAGATGGAGAACTCGAGTTGCGAATTGCGGGCTGCGGGTTACGGGTTTGACAGTATTCAGTCGTCAGTCGACAGTCGGCAATCGGCAGTTGACAGTTCTCAGTCTTCAGTAGGTCTGTTAAAGGAGAAGGAGTTTGTTATTCTTGATATGGGCACAAACCTTAGTGGGTTTATCGGCTTGGATATACAAGTTCATAAACCTACCAGACTCTTTGTCACTTTCGACGAAATATTACAGGATAATGATGTGAACTTCAAACGTCTCGGCACAATCGCAGCCCTGACTTATGATTTACAACCCGAAACCCGAAACCCGCAACGCGAAACCCGAAACCCGCAACCCGAAACCCGCAACTCGGAACGCGTATCTTATCTTCTCGAATCTTTCGAGCCTTACACCTTCCGCTATGCCAAGATAATGGTTGCTGCGGGCGAAGTTACAATCAATGATTTTTACTTAAGAGAATATACCAATCCTGATGTCAAACGTGCTTCATTCGAGTCGAGTGATGAACGTCTGAACAGGATTTTCAAAGCAGGAGTGGAAACATTCAGACAAAATGCGGTGGATATATTTATGGACTGTCCACATCGAGAGCGTGCAGGCTGGCTATGTGACTCCTATTTCACTTCCCGTGTGGCCCAGGATATTTCGGGTAATTCTCTAATTGAAAAGAACTTCTATGAAAACTTCCTTCTTCCTGATTCCTTCTCCCACCTGCCCAAAGGCATGCTTCCCATGTGTTATCCGGCAGATCATAATGATAGCGTGTTTATCCCCAATTGGGCAATGTGGTTCGTCGTTGAACTGGAAGAATACTATGAAAGGAGTCGAGACAGGCAACTGATTGATGATTTGAAACCCAAAGTGATGGCCTTACTCGAATATTTCGAAGCATTTAAAAACGAAGACGGTCTGCTTGAGAAGCTTGAAAGCTGGGTCTTTGTGGAGTGGTCAGCCGCAAATCGATTTGTGCAGGATGTTAATTACCCCAGCAACATGCTATTTGCAAAAACGCTGGAAATAGCCGGCGAGTTATATGGGAAGGAAGAGCTTATCACTGAAGCAGAATCGATAAGGGAGACAATCCGCGAACAATCATTCAATGGACAATTTTTTGTTGATAATGCAGAAAGAGTAACGAATAACGAGTTACGAGTAACAAGTAATACATCGGAAGTGTGCCAGTATTTTGCCTTCTTTTTCGACATAGCAACTCCCGAAACACATCAGGATTTATGGAAAAAATTAAGCACCGAATTTGGACCAAAAAGACAAGAGAAAGGACTATATCCTGATGTTTACCCTGCTAACTCCTTTGTTGGCAACTACCTGAGATTGGAGCTATTATCGAGTTTCGGTTTGCAGCAGCAGCTACTTGATGAATCAATAGATTATTTTGATTACATGGCGCTAAAAACAGGAACTTTATGGGAGAATATCTCAACAACGGCCAGTTGCAATCATGGTTTTGCCTCCCATGTAGTTCATGTATTATACCGCGACATACTTGGGATTTCGGAAATAGACTATGTAAATAAGGTAATCAAATTAAAGATTCCGGATATCAGCTTGGATTATTGCAAAGGACAGATGCCAATTGGTGAAGAGATAATTAAATTTGAGTGGACAAAAACAGACGATCAGGTTAGGTACGATTATGATGTGCCTGATGGATATCGAGTGGAGATAGATGAACAATGAGAAACACCTTACTAGCCCTTATCGCACTGCTAAGCAGCTGTCATTCACCCTCAATAATTCCTAAGCAAGACTATATTCAGATTGTTAAGGATTTTCAGGCCCCTGGAGAAGATAATACCTTATGGTGCTACTGGTACTGGATAGGGGATGATATATCCAAGGAAGGGATAACGAAGGATCTGGAAGCCATGAAAGAGGTAGGCATTGGTGCCGCTTTTATTGGAAATATCAATCCTGAAGAAAAGGATGGAAAGGTTCCTATACTAAGTGAAGAATGGTGGGGTTGCATGGTGCATGCCGTTAATGAAGGGAAACGAATCGGTGTGGATATAGGATCATTTAACTGTCCGGGATGGAGCCAGTCGGGTGGTCCCTGGGTAAGTTCCGATAAGGCAATGCGCTTCCTAAACTACTCAGAAACCAAAGCCTCAGGTGGCAAAGTGCTTAATATTAATCTGGATAAGCCAAAAGAACAATTTCAGGACACTTATGTGTTGGCTTTTCCTACTGTTGAGGGGAAGGAAGTCAAACAAACCAACTTCAGTTCGGGTGACACGATCTTATTATCTTCGGAGGAAATTATTACTGCGAGAAGCATCCGGCTTTATCCCGGAGAAAAGACATTTAAAACAGATTGTGAACTACAGGTCAAACAGGAGAATAAATTTCTTCCTATCAGGAAATTTCAATTCGACAGAAGTAATAACGGCGTTAATGTTGGTCCTGAGCCTCATGCCCCATTTGCAGTATCGTTTCCTGATACCCGAGCAAAAGAATTCAGGCTAATATGTACGAATAGTAGCCAAAACTCCGGATTCTCTGAAATAGTAATATCTGAAGTCCCGGTGGTGGATGCCTACATAGAAAAACATCTGGGGAAGATGCACCCAACGCCACAACCCCAGTGGAATACTTACTCCTGGAAATCGCAGGATGAGCTTTCGAATAAGAGCCTGGCCATTGCTGAAGAAAAGGTATTGGATATATCCGGTAAAATGGATGCAGAGGGAAAACTACGTTGGGAGGCACCAGAAGGTGATTGGACAATATTACGTTTTGGCATGAGTCCAACCGGCACCCAAAACTCCCCGGCAGCGCCCCAGGGAAAAGGTTATGAAATTGACAAAGCAAATCGTGAGTTAGTGCGCTTTCATTTCGATCAGTACATAGGCGAATTCTTAAAAAGGATTCCGGAGGAAAGTAAGAGTGCCTTTAAATATGTCATTGCCGATAGCTATGAAATGGGTTCACAAAACTGGACAGATGGTTTTGAACAGAGCTTTGAGCAGAAATACGGATATAATCCAAAAAAATATCTACCCGTATTCTCTGGAAGGATTGTTGGGAGTGTGGCAGAGTCGGAGCGTTTCCTTTGGGATTTACGACGTGCAGTTGCCGATGTTGTAGCCTATAAATATTGCGGAGGATTGCGGGAAATAGCAAATGAAAATGGTCTTAAATTATGGCTTGAAAATTACGGTCACTGGGGTTTTCCATCAGAATTCATGATGTACGGTGGTCAGTCGGATCTAATCGGAGGCGAGTACTGGAACGAAGGGACATTGGGGAATATTGAATGTAAGGCTGCCTCGTCGACTGCTCACGTCTATGGCAAAAAAAACACATCAGCTGAATGCTATACTGCTTCGGGACGAACATATGTGCGGCATCCGGCCTTACTAAAAAAACGAGGCGATTGGGGAATGACTCAGGGTATCAATCACCATGTTTTGCATGTCTATATCCATCAGCCTGACGATATCAGAGTACCGGGTATAAACGCCTGGTTTAGCACCGAATTTAACCGTCACAACACCTGGTTTAAAGAGGGTAAAGCCTATTTCGATTATGTCCGTCGGGCACAACATATGCTGCAACAAGGAAATTACTCAGCTGATGTGTGCTATTTCATAGGAGAAGACGCCCCAATAATGACAGGTGCAACAATCCCCGAATTACCTATTGGATATTCTTTCGATTATATTAATGCAGAGGCCATAATAACAAGATTATCAGTCAAGGATGGCAGATTGGTCTTGCCGGATGGAATGAACTATCGCATGATGGTATTGCCCCCATTAGAAACCATGCGCCCCGAATTATTGGAGAAAATAGAACAGTTAGTGGCAGAAGGAGGAGTAATTTACGGACCAAAACCCAAAACTTCACCTAGTTTGCAAAATTACCCGCAGTGTGATGAGCAGCTTTCAGCTTTGGCAGCAAAACTTTGGGCTGGTGAGGGTTCTGTTAAAAACTATGGAGAAGGCTTTGTTGTAGATGGTCTCTCTCTGGAGGAAACAATGCTGCATTTTGATATAAGCAAAGATGTATAAATTAGCGAACAAGTTTTGTGGACCCACCGCACACTAGAAGGGATGGAGATATACTTCCTTACTAATCAGAGCGACAAAGAAATCACTGTCAATCCCTCATTTCGGGTGGAAGGAAAGCAAGCTCAACTCTGGGATGCTGTTACCGGAGAGATCAGAAAACTAAATGATTTTATTACTGAAAATGGAAGGACGATTATTCCAATGCATATGAAAAAAGACCAAAGCTGGTTTGTGGTATTTACAAATCAGTCTGATGATTCGCTCGACAAAGGAAACACATCAAACTTCCCTGAATACAAGGTGGTAAAAACACTTAATAATGAATGGGATATAGATTTTGAAAACAAAAACATTGCCCCGGAATCCATAAGCACACAAGAATTGATAGACTGGACAGAAAGTGAAAACGACCTGCTTAAATACTATTCAGGAACAGCAAGTTACACCACCAGCTTCGACTTTCAGACGACAAGCAAGTCGAATGTTTCGGATGTCTATCTTGATTTGGGAAAAGTGGGAGTTATTGCTGCAGTTTCCCTTAATGGAAAAAATGTTGGAACTACCTGGATAGCACCTTACAGGCTAAAAATTACTGATGCATTAAAAGATGGCGAAAACACACTTGAGGTAAAGGTGGTTAATGTATGGAGGAACAGGATTACAGGCGACAAGCGATTGCCTCAAGAGCATAGAACTACATACATTAAGGTTGATGCAGTGAGTCCCGGTGAAGAGATTATTCCCTCTGGCTTATTGGGACCTGTTAGTATTTTAGTGAATACACAAGTTCCTTAGTTGAAATAATTATACCGCTCAGAATTGCAAAAAAAATTATTATCCATATATTTAATCAGACACTATTATCTATTATAAAAGGATGAAAAAAAAGACCAACAAAACTTTTCCTATTCTCAGCTTTCTTCTGATTTTACTTATTAACGCTTGTTCTACAGACACTAAGCCCTACGTTATTGAGGACGGATATATATTCGTTCAAAATGAGGAACGAAGAAACGACTCCACCGAATGGGAGATAGTGTGGGAAGATGAATTTAACAAACATGAACTTGATACCACTCACTGGTCCCGAATCGGATTATTTACGTCTCCCCAATGGAAAACAACGAAGGATAAATGGCAGGAAAACACAGGCTGTTTTCGATATATAAGTGCAACAGACAAAAGAGTTGTGCAATTTGATGATGACAATATTTTGCTGAGGGGAATTGTGAATGAAGACACTATAAATGGAGATCCCCGCCCCTATCTCACCGGAGGAATTTACACCTGGAGCAAGTTTGCATTTCAATATGGCCGAATTGAAATCAAGGCCAAACTGGACCCTGCTTATGGAGCCTGGCCAGCCATCTGGATGCTTACAGAGAAGCAGATCTATCCTGATCAACATAATGGTGAAATGGACATCATGGAACGCCTTAATCATGATGAATTTGTATACCAAACAAATCATAACCACTGGACACTAACTATCAAGCAGGAAGAACCCAAAAGATATACTACTGCAAAAATAAATCCTGATGATTTCAATGTGTACAGCGTTAGCTGGTACCCGGATAAACTTGTTTATGCAGTAAATGGGATAGAGTCCATTACTTACCCCAAAGTACCGGGGGCAGGGACATTTCAATGGCCTTATGATCAGCCCTTCTACCTATTCCTGGATCAGCAGCTGGAAGGCAGCTGGCCAGGAAAGATTACCAATCCGGAGGAGTTACCTATTAACATGACTGTGGATTGGGTAAGGCTTTATCAATGAAGAAGGCTTATGGCTTAAGGGTAATTTAATAAGGATTTTGATAACGAAACAACGAGTAAAGACGCGATACTTCGCGTCTCTAACGATAACTGATAAAATATGAAACAACTACTAACAATCATCGTACTGGTCGCCTTATTGAGCCAGAACGCTTTCGGGCAGAAGAAGATCTGGAACGAAACTGAAAAAGAAAAAACCGAACGTATGGAATGGTGGACAGATGCACGATTCGGCATGTTCATTCACTGGGGTCTATATGCTCAGGCAGCTCGCCATGAATGGGTGAAAAAGAACGAACGTCTTACTAATGAAGATTATGAGAAGTATTTCGAGATGTTTAATCCTGATCTTTTTAATCCTACCGAATGGGCTAAAAAAGCCAAAGCTGCCGGTATGAAGTACGCTGTAATAACGACTAAGCATCACGAAGGCTTCTGCATGTTCGACTCCAAGGTCTCTGATTATGATATCATGAGCACTCCCTATGGTCAGGATATTATCAAAAAATGGGTTGATGCATTTCGGGCCGAAGGTCTGGGTATAGGTTTCTACTACTCCCTGATAGATTGGCATCATCCTGATTACACTATCGACAGGGTTCATCCTCAAAGTGCTAGTACCCAAAAAGAGTATGATGAACTGAATAAAGGCAGGGATATGGCTGTTTACAGAGAGTACCTAAAAAGTCAGGTTAGAGAAATCATGACTAACTACGGTAAAGTTGATATTCTCTGGCTCGATTATTCCTTCCCCGGCAAATTTGGAAAAGACAAAAACGATTGGGGATCTGAAGAATTAGTTAAGATGGTTAGGGAATTGCAACCAGGTATTCTTCTGAACGATAGAGCTGATTTAAAAGACTACCGGGGCGGTTGGGATTTCACAACTCCCGAGCAATTTAAAGTAGCTAAATGGCCCGAATTGGATGGTCAGCGTATCCCTTGGGAAACATGCCAGACCTTCTCCGGATCATGGGGATATTACCGTGACGAGCTCACCTGGAAGGATAACAAACAGCTATTAGTTCTTCTTATTGAATCGGTTAGCAAAGGTGGCAACGTACTTTTAAACGTCGGGCCAACTGCCAGAGGCACCTTTGATCACAGGGCCGACAATGCCTTGAGCAAAATGGGTGATTGGATGAAAGTTAACGATAGATCGATATATGGATGCACCCAGGCTCCGGATGATTTCATTGTTCCTGATAACACCCTGCTAACCTATAACCGGAAAACAAATAGCTTATACATTCATTTATTGGACTATCCCCTCCAGAATTTCCTTCTGAAAGGATACGCCGACAAAATCAAATACGCACAGTTCCTTCATGATGCCTCAGAAATCAAAATGTCTCAGCCTCATGGTTACTGGATCAAGCAAGAAACAAATCCCAACGATGTAAACCTCGCCTTACCGGTGAACAAACCAAACGTAGAAATCCCAGTAATAGAAATATTTTTGAAATAATTAACATTACAATGTAGAGACAGATTACAATCTGTCTGCAATGTAGAAACAGATTACAATGTAGAGACAGATTACAATGTAGAGACAGATTATAATCTGTCTCTACGGCACCACCAAAAAAATGAAAAAAAAAAAATCATCGTTGTATTATTGTTATTGTTGATTGGTAATATTATCCAAGCCCAGGATCAATCGCAAAACATCCCCCGCTTATCCCCCATCCCGACGGATATTCCCGGGATCGATAAGATCAGGATAGATCTTGATGGAACATGGAAGTTCAATCCGGTGTTTGAGTCGAGTTTCAAAGAGTTGAGGAAAGCAGATAGATGGTCTGACATAACTGTTCCCGGCGAATGGTCCATGCAGGGATTCCGTGTTGACTCGGGGCAAGCAGCAGCATACTTCAAAACCTTTTTCATTCCTAATGACTGGAAAGGTAATCGTATAAAAATCAGATTTAATGGAGTTTACAGCAAATCAATCATCTATGTGAATGGTAA
>CAYUNU010000007.1:25883-27007 GCA_964446195.1 uncultured Porphyromonadaceae bacterium
TAAAAATCAGATTTAATGGAGTTTACAGCAAATCAATCATCTATGTGAATGGTAAGGAGGCAGGTTCTCATCTTGGAGGGTTTACAGCCTTTGAACTTGATATTACTGATCTTGTGAGCTTGAAAAGAGAAAACACTCTGCTCATTTCAGTTACCAATGAATCGCTGGCCGATTCGCTGGCCAGTGGATCGAGGTATGCTTGTCATCCCTTAGGAGGGATTCCACGCTCGGCATATATCTTCACCTTACCAAAGCTAAGTATTAGCTCTCTCTCTGTTCAAACTTTTTTTGATGACAACTATGAAGATGCAGATTTAAAAACCATTCTGCAGTTTACCAATGAAAGCAGAAGAGAAGTCGACAATTTGAGTGTCCAGTTTGATCTATTAGATCCCAAGGGAAGCACAGCGATTGGCCCTGAGCATGGGGTTCCTCTCTCTGCCTTCCCGGTTAAAGCAGGAAGAGATACTCTATGGGGAGTTAGCTTTAAAGTTGACAAGCCATTGAAATGGGATTGTGAAAACCCCAATCTATATCTTCTCCGCTTAAAGCTATTTAGAAATGCAAAGCTGATTGAAACAATTGAACAAAAAGTTGGTTTCAGAGAAGTGGAAGTCAAAGGTAATCAACTGTTGGTCAACGGTATGCCCACAAAGCTACGCGGGATAAACCGTCACGAAGTATACCCTCTCACCGGACGATCAGTTCCCAAAGAGATATACCCCAAGGATATTGAGATATTTCGTGAGGGCAATGTCAACCATATAAGAACCTCCCATTATCCTCCTGATGAGGCTCTTATGAACGCAGCCGATGAGCTAGGTATGTTTATCGAATGTGAAGGGCCCTTTTGCTGGTCGCACGAGACAAAAGGAGATTCGGTAGCAACAAGAGAGATCATCAGGAAGCAACTATTAGAAATGGTGGTTCAATACAGGAATCACCCAAGCATTATATTCTGGTCGCTGGCCAATGAATCTCTGTGGACCGAAGATTACAGGCTGGCAGGTGAGGCGGTGGCTAAACTAGACTCTACCCGACCGTTAACCTTTAACTACTTCCCCTGGGGTTGGGTAAAGAACAATCAGGGAGACGAATCCGTTTGTGCCATCGGCTCTGATCAT
>CAYUNU010000008.1:0-16231 GCA_964446195.1 uncultured Porphyromonadaceae bacterium
GCCCTGTTTAGCAATACAGGATGAGCCTTAAGTACATTTTCTAAAATATCCCAAACAACCGGATCCCGGCGATCTACAATTTTCTTTGCAGATTTTACCGTCTTAACAATGCCACGTTCAATAAGCTTCCGAATAACAAATGGCTTATAAAGCTCAGCTGCCATATCTTTTGGCAAACCACATTCATGTAGTTTAAGTTCCGGGCCAACGACAATAACCGAACGTGCAGAATAGTCAACACGCTTACCAAGAAGGTTTTGGCGGAAACGCCCCTGCTTGCCTTTCAGACTATCACTTAGCGACTTAAGGGGCCTATTGGCATCGGTCTTAACTGCATTTGACTTTCTTGAATTATCAAAAAGACTATCGACAGCTTCCTGAAGCATACGTTTCTCATTTCTGAGAATTACTTCCGGGGCCTTAATCTCAATAAGTCTCTTAAGTCTATTGTTACGAATAATAACGCGACGATAAAGATCATTAAGATCCGATGTGGCAAAACGACCACCATCCAAAGGAACAAGTGGTCGTAACTCCGGTGGTATAACCGGAACAACCTTCACTATCATCCATTCAGGACGATTGACATTTTTTGAAGCTCTAAAAGCCTCCACAACCTGAAGACGCTTAAGAGCTTCATTCTTCCTTTGCTGTGATGTTTCTGTATTAGCCTTATGCCTCAAATCGTAAGACAATGAATCTAAATCAGTCCTGCTTAAAAGGCTGAAAAGTGCATCCGCACCCATGCCCGCAATAAATTTTTGTGGATCATCATCATCCAGCATTTGATTTTCCTTTGGAAGAGTTTCCATAATATCAAGGTACTCCTCTTCAGTAAGAAAATCCAGGTAGCTTATACCATCCGCCTCTTTAATACCAGCATTAATTACCACATATCTTTCATAATAGATAATGGAATCAAGCTTCTTTGTTGGCAAGCCTAGCAAATACCCTATTTTGTTGGGAAGTGATTTAAAATACCAGATGTGAGCAACCGGAACTGTTAGTGATATGTGTCCCATTCTCTCCCTACGAACCTTTTTCTCTGTTACTTCAACACCACAACGGTCACAGATAATACCCTTATACCGTATACGCTTATATTTGCCACAATGACATTCATAATCCTTCACTGGTCCGAATATTCTTTCGCAGAATAAACCATCCCTTTCAGGCTTGTATGTACGATAATTAATAGTTTCAGGCTTAAGAACTTCACCACTGGATCTTTCCAATATCTCCTCCGGTGAAGCCAAACCTAGTGCAATCTTTGTGAATACGGCTCTTACTTTGGTTTCTTTTCTGAACGCCATGCTTTATATTGCTATAATAATTAAATCAAAGAATTAAAAAACAACTGACTAAACAGCTTAGATCAATTTAACACTAAGTCCCAATCCACGAAGTTCATGGAGTAGCACATTAAGTGACTCTGGGATGCCTGGGATTGGTAAGGGCTCACCCTTAACAATTGCTTCATAAGCTTTTGCTCGACCCATCACGTCATCAGATTTCACAGTTAAAATCTCTTGCAGAATATTTGATGCTCCGAAGGCCTCAAGGGCCCATACTTCCATCTCACCAAAACGCTGACCACCAAACTGAGCTTTACCCCCTAATGGCTGTTGAGTAATGAGTGAGTATGGACCAATAGATCTGGCATGCATCTTATCCTCAACCATATGGCCAAGCTTCAACATATAAATAATTCCAACTGTCGCCGGTTGATCAAATTGCTTACCAGTACTACCATCATGTAAATATGTTTTACCATATCGTGGCAATCCAGCCTTGTCAGTAAGATCAGTTATCTGTTCGAGACTGGCTCCATCAAAGATCGGAGTTGAAAACTTCATCCCCAACTTTTTACCAGCCCAGCCTAAAACAGTCTCATATATTTGTCCAAGGTTCATCCTGGAAGGTACACCCAGAGGATTCAATACTATATCTACTGGAGTTCCATCTTCTAAAAATGGCATATCTTCCTGGCGAACAATCTTGGCAACAATACCTTTGTTACCATGGCGGCCGGCCATTTTATCTCCAACAGTTAAGCGGCGCTTCTTAGCAATATAAACCTTGGCCAACTGAACTATACCTGTTGGCAGCTCATCTCCAATAGTAATGTTATACTTTTGCCTACGGGAATCACCTTCAACTTCCTTATACTTAACCTGATAGTTATTAAGAAGTTTCTTAATTGTATTATTCTTATCCTTGTCTGTTGTCCATTTATTCGGATTAACAGTAAGGTAGTCTATTCCTTGAAGGATCCTGAGTGTGAATTTTGTTCCTTTTGGAACAAGATCTTCATTCAGAAAATTCTTAACTCCCTGGGAAGTTTTTCCATTTACAATGGTAAAGAGCTTATCAACCAGAATACCATGCAGCTTACCGGCAGCTCTATTAAACTCTTCTTCAAAATTATCCACCAAAGCCTTGTCAGATGCTCGCATCTTTCTGTCTTTAATGCTGCGAGAGAATAATTTTTTATTAATGACAACACCTGATAAAGATGGTCCTGCTTTCAAACTGGCATCTTTAACATCACCTGCCTTATCACCAAAAATAGCTCGTAGAAGTTTTTCTTCAGGAGATGGGTCAGACTCACCTTTAGGAGTTATTTTTCCTATTAATATGTCTCCCGGTTTAACCTCAGCACCAACACGAATTAAACCATTTTCATCAAGGTTACGTGTAGCCTCCTCACTAACGTTTGGAATGTCCGAGGTAAGTTCTTCAAGGCCACGCTTGGTATCCCTTACTTCAAGAACATACTCATCAATGTGAAGTGAGGTGAAAAGATCACCGCGTACTACTCTCTCTGAAATAACAATTGCATCCTCAAAATTATAACCCTTCCAAGGCATAAAAGCAACCATCAGGTTCCTTCCGAGAGCCAGTTCGCCATTTTCTGTCGCATAACCTTCAGTTAGGATCATGCCTTTCTTCACCTTTTGCCCCTTACTAACAACTGGCTTAAGGTTTATAGTAGTATTCTGATTTGTTTTCCTGAACTTGGCTAGATTGTAAACAACCGAATCACCATCAAAACTCACAAACTGTGAATATTCATCAAGTTCATATTTAATCTTAATATGATCAGAATCAACCTCCTCAACAATACCATCATATTCAGCAGTGAATTGAATACGGCTATCTGCTATTACGTCCTCCTCAATACCCGTTCCGATAATAGGGCTTTCAGGTTGAAGAAGTGGAACTGCCTGTCTCATCATATTGGATCCCATCAATGCCCTGTTAGCATCATCGTGCTCCAGGAATGGAATAAGAGAAGCGGCAATCGAAGCAATCTGGTTAGGAGCAACATCCATGAGGTGAACATCCGCTTTCTCAGAAAGTGGGTAATCTGCTTCAAACCTTGCTTTTACTTTCGGATTGGCAAAGTTGCCATCATCAAGTAAGGGTGCATTAGCTTGAGCAATTATTTTTTGCTCTTCTTCCTCAGCAGAAAGATAAATAATACCCTCCTTGCTTAAGTCAACAACACCATCAGCAACCTTTCTATAAGGAGTTTCAATAAATCCAAGGTGGTTCACTTTAGCAAAAACACAAAGAGAGGATATCAAACCAATATTTGGTCCCTCTGGTGTTTCAATCGGACACAATCTGCCATAGTGAGTATAATGAACATCCCTAACTTCAAAACCAGCTCTTTCCCTTGATAAACCACCTGGCCCCAATGCAGACATACGTCTTTTATGTGTCATTTCCGCTAATGGATTCGTCTGATCCATAAACTGACTCAAAGCATTAGTTCCAAAAAATGAATTAATCACAGAGGATAAAGTTTTTGAATTAATCAGGTCAATAGGCGTAAATACCTCATTGTCCCTAACATTCATTCTTTCCCTTATTGTCCTGGACATCCGAGCAAGCCCTACACCAAACTGATTGTAAAGCTGCTCACCAACTGTACGGACTCTTCTGTTACTAAGGTGGTCAATATCATCAACATCAGCTTTTGAATTGATAAGTTCAATAAGGTAGCTGATGATACTGATAATATCCTGTTTGGTCAGGACCTTAGTGTCCATCTCAATATCCAGTCCTAATTTTTTATTTATCCTGTATCGCCCCACATCACCAAGATCGTATCGCTTGTCCGAAAAGAAAAGTTTATCGATTACGTCTCTTGCGGTTGCTTCATCAGGTGGTTCAGCATTCCTAAGCTGCCTATAAATATGAAGGACAGCTTCTTTTTCGGAATTACAGGGATCTTTCTGCAGAGTATTGTAGATTATTGCAAAATCAGAAAGATTAGTATCCTCTTTATGAAGAAGTATTGTTTTTGATCCGGAATCTACAATATCATCAATGTGCTCATTTTCCAGAATAGTTTCCCGGTCAATAATCACTTCATTCCTTTCAATAGAAACAACTTCCCCAGTATCCTCATCAACAAAATCTTCAATCCAGGATTTCAGAACCCTGGCAGCCAATTTTCTGCCAACTACTTTCTTTAATCCGGTTTTCGTAACCTTTATTTCATCTGCTAAATCGAAAATTTCAAGGATATCTTTGTCCCCCTCAAATCCAATGGCCCTTAATAAGGTTGTTACTGGAAGCTTTTTCTTCCGGTCGATATAAGCATACATCACCTGGTTAATATCCGTAGCAAATTCGATCCAGGATCCACGAAATGGTATTACCCTAGCCGAATAAAGCTTGGTACCATTTGCGTGAAGACTCTGCCCGAAAAATACGCCGGGAGACCTATGAAGCTGACTAACTACAACTCTCTCCGCACCGTTAATTACGAAGGTACCCCTGGGGGTCATGTATGGAACTGTACCAAGATATACATCCTGGACTACAGTGTCAAAATCTTCATGGTCCTCATCAGTGCAGTAAAGCTTCAATTTAGCTTTAAGCGGCACGCTGTAGGTTAAACCCCTCTCAATACATTCTTCAATAGTATACCTGGGTGGATCGATAAAATAATCGATAAACTCAAGCACAAAATTATTTCGAGTATCGGTAATTGGGAAGTTTTCCTGAAAGACCTTGAACAATCCCTCGTCAATACGTTGCTCCGCTGTAGTTTCAAGTTGGAAAAAATCCGAAAATGATTTAAGCTGAACTTCAAGGAAATCCGGGTATTTTAATTTGTTTTTCGTTGAACCAAAATTGATTCGCGCATTGGTTGTTATTTCCATGGACTCAGGAAACTATAAGATTAAGAACTTTGAAAAAGAATAATAAAAAGGTTTAGATTCCCGAATAACGAGAACCCAAACCTCATAATAAGCTATGTAAGAGCGTTTTACTTAATTTCAACTTCTGCTCCTGCTTCTTCTAATTGTTTTTTCAGCGCTTCGGCTTCTTCCTTGGAAACTTTTTCTTTGACTTCCTTAGGAGCAGCATCAACAACTGCCTTGGCTTCTTTTAATCCGAGGCCTGTCAGTTCTTTAACTAATTTTACGATCTGAAGTTTAGCTCCACCTGGGGCTTTCAGAATAACGTCAAATTCAGTTTGTTCTTCAACTGCAGCTTCACCAGCAGCAGCTGGTCCAGCGACTGCAACAGCAGCTGCAGCAGGTTCGATTCCGTATTCATCTTTAAGGATGCCGGCCAATTCATTTACATCTTTAACAGTGAGGTTCACCAACTCCTCTGCAAGCTTTTTTAAGTCTGCCATTTTGTTTATTTTTTAAATCAGTAGGTTCTACAATAATATTAATTTTCTTTTTCGGACAGGGTTTTTACTACCCCAGCCAGGATGTTTTTGCCAGATTCCAGAGAAGAAATAACATTCTTCATTGGTGACTGCAGTAAAGCAATAAGATCACCAAGTAATTCTTCTTTAGATTTAACAGCAATTAGAACATCCAATTGATCTTCTCCGATATACACAGATTCCTCAACAAATGCACCTTTAAGAATAGGTTTTCCTTTTTTATTCTTTTTAAGGAAATCCTTAATCAATTTAGCAGGCACATTACCAGTCTCAGTAAACATTACAGAGGTAGGCCCGGCAAGTATGGTATAAAGTTCTTCAAAGTCACCATCAGCTTTCGCCATAGCCTCCCTGAGAAGTGTGTTCTTAGCCACGACAAGGCCTACACTCTCTTGGTAACACTGGCGTCGCAGAGCAGATGTTTCGGTAGCGTCAAGGCCACCAATATCCGCTATATAAAAGTGCTTTGCACCATTAATCTGTTCCTTCAGTTGATCAATTACCGCGTTTTTATCTTCACGCTTCATAATTCAAACAGCTCAATTATTATTAAACATCGATGGATTTAGGATCGATTTGAATGCCCTGACTCATAGTACTTGACATGTAAATACTTTTCACATAAGTACCTTTTGCTGATGAAGGTTTTAATTTTAATATTGTACCTATCAGCTCTGCAGCATTCTCAGCGATCTTCTTTGGGTCAAAATCAACTTTGGCTACACCAGCATGGATAATCCCAAACTTGTCAACCTTAAAATCAATTTTACCCTTTTTGACGTCTTCAACTGCTTTACCAACATCCATGGTTACAGTACCACTCTTCGGATTCGGCATAAGGCCACGAGGCCCTAATACACGACCCAAAGGTCCTACTTTGCCCATACAAGGAGGCATAGTTATGATAACATCAATATCTGTCCATCCTCCTTTAATCTTCTCTACGTATTCATCCAGACCAGCATAATCTGCACCAGCAGCCATCGCTTCTTCTTCTTTGTCTGGAGTAACTAAAGCCAATACCCGAATTGTTTTTCCGGTTCCATGAGGTAGTGATACAACACCACGTACCATTTGGTTAGCTTTTCTTGGATCTACGCCCAGCCTAACATCCAGATCAACGGAAGCATTAAACTTCGTTGTGGTAATTTCTTTTACCAAACTGGAGGCTTCAGCTAGTGTGTACATTTTGTTTGGCTCGATTTTGTCGAGAACAAGCTTTTTATTCTTGGTTAACTTAGCCATCTTTTTTCCTTATTAAAAGGGTGAATCACCTTTAACGGTTATTCCCATACTTCGAGCTGTTCCTGCAACCATCTTCATAGCTGATTCAATTTTGAAAGCATTTAAATCTTCCATCTTATCTTCAGCAATCGTGCGAATTTGGTCCCAGTTTACAGATGCAACCTTAACTCTATTAGATTCCGGAGAACCCTTTTTTAACTTCGCTGCATCCAAAAGTTGAACTGCAGCTGGAGGAGTTTTGGTAACAAAATCGAAGGATTTGTCACTATAAACAGTGATAACCACGGGAATAACTTTTCCGGCCTTATCCTGAGTACGACCATTGAACTGCTTACAAAAGTCCATAATATTGACTCCTTTAGCACCCAAAGCCGGTCCTACAGGTGGAGAAGGGTTAGCTGCTCCGCCCCGGATCTGTAATTTGATGATTCCCGATACACTTTTTGCCATAACAAATTTGCAATGATATATTAGTATTCAAAGTTCGCAGGCTGCCTTCAGCATCTAGTGGCTGAGAACAATTACTTGTTGCAAAATTAATTGCTGGGACGGTTGGAAGCTTTTGTCCCTCAAATAATTTATTCCTTTTCCACCTGCATAAAACTCAATTCAAGAGGGGTCTTCCTTCCAAAGATCTTAACAATGACCTTAAGTTTCTTCTTCTCATTATTAACCTCTTCGATAACCCCTGTAAAACTATTAAAAGGTCCGTCAACAACTTTTACCGACTCGCCAACGAAAAAAGGAACATTCAATTCTTCATCAACTTCCGATAATTCATCAACTTTCCCTAAAATTCGGTTGACCTCAGACTGGCGGATTGGTACTGGTACCCCTCCTTTTTCAGCTCCGAGAAAACCTATAACATTAGGTATATTCCTAAGAATATGGGGAATCTCACCCGATAATATCGCTTCTACTAAAACATACCCTGGAAAGAAATTTCGCTCTTTAGAAATTTTCTTCCCATTCCTAATCTGGTAAATCTTTTCTGTTGGAATAAGTACCTGAATAACAAAATCCTGAAGATTTAGATGAGCAATCTCGCTCTCTATATACTCCTTAACCTTTTTCTCTTTTCCTCCAATTGCCCGGAGGACGTACCACTTCTTGTCGTTCTGGCTCATCTTTTCATCAAGGGTTTCATTAAATCAGAAGATCTCTCTTCATTAATAGAACATCCCATAAATAAACTCCATCAGATTCCTGAATGCAGTATCCATTGCCAGAATAACCAGGGCAATAATCAGGGAGGCCACCATTACTACGATAGCCGAGTTCTGTAAATCAGCCCAAGCTGGCCATGATACTTTATGTACCAATTCATCGTAGGCTTCTTTCAGATAATTTATTATTTTCATCTTTATTCAGACTTTGCACGGATGGAGAGGCTCGAACTCCCGACCTGCGGTTTTGGAGACCGCTGCTCTACCAATTGAGCTACATCCGTGTCTCAATATTGAAAGATAATCCGGTAGCCAAAAATAGCTACCGGACTATCAAAATTTATTTAGTATGATTACTCAACAATTTCAGTAACCTGACCAGCACCTACGGTACGACCACCTTCACGAATCGCAAAACGGAGTCCTACATCAATAGCTACCGGAGTAATCAATTCAACTATAACAGTAACATTATCACCAGGCATTACCATCTCAGTTCCTTCTTCAAGATGAATCTCTCCTGTTACGTCAAGTGTACGTAGATAGAATTGAGGGCGATACTTATTGTGGAATGGAGTATGACGACCACCTTCTTCTTTCTTCAAAACATATACTCCAGCCTTAAATTTAGTATGAGGTGTGATTGTCTTAGGCTGAGCAATAACCTGACCACGGCGGATCTCATTCTTATCAACTCCTCTAAGCAATAAACCAACATTATCTCCAGCTTCACCACGATCAAGAATCTTACGGAACATTTCAACTCCTGTAACAACTGTTTTACGTCCTTCAGCACCAAGTCCAATAATCTGAACTTCGTCACCTGTATTTGTTACACCAGTTTCAATACGACCTGTTGCTACAGTACCACGACCAGTAATCGAGAATACATCTTCAACAGGCATAAGGAACGGCTTGTCAATGTCACGTGGAGGTAATGGAATAAATTCATCAACTGCATCCATTAATTCCTGAATCTTTTCTTCCCACTGAGGCTCACCGTTAAGTGCACCTAAAGCAGAACCGCGAATAACAGGAGTGTTGTCTCCATCAAACTCATAAAAATCGAGCAATTCACGAATTTCCATCTCTACGAGATCCAATAGCTCCTCATCATCAACCATATCTACCTTGTTCAGGAATACAACGATACGAGGAACGTTAACCTGACGAGCAAGAAGGATGTGTTCGCGTGTTTGAGGCATAGGGCCGTCTGTACCCGCAACAACAAGAATAGCACCGTCCATCTGGGCAGCACCAGTAACCATGTTCTTTACATAGTCAGCGTGACCAGGACAGTCAACATGAGCATAGTGACGCTTCGTTGTAGCATACTCTACGTGTGCAGTGTTAATAGTAATACCCCGTTCTTTTTCTTCAGGAGCATTGTCAATTGAGTCGAAATCTTTAATTTCACAAAGACCTTGCTTACTCAGATAAATAGTAATAGCTGACGTTAAAGTGGTCTTTCCATGGTCAACGTGGCCTATCGTACCAATATTAACGTGAGGTTTCGACCTGTCAAATTTTTCCTTAGCCATGGTTTACTTCTCTTTAGTTTCTTTAAAATTTGTGAACAATACTTAATACTTATTAATAACTTATTCTCGAGCCAATGACGGGAGTTGAACCCGTGACCTCGTCCTTACCAAGGACGCGCTCTACCACTGAGCTACATCGGCTTTTCCTAGAGCGGGAAACGAGATTCGAACCCGCGACCCTCAGCTTGGAAGGCTGATGCTCTACCACTGAGCTACTCCCGCTTAAAAACAAAAAATATGGTGGGGAGAGCAGGATTCGAACCTACGAAGGCGTACGCCAGCAGAGTTACAGTCTGCCCCAGTTGGCCACTTTGGTATCTCCCCATCAATTTTTTACTAAGAGCCAATGGAGGGATTCGAACCCCCGACCAGCTGATTACAAATCAGCTGCTCTGACCAACTGAGCTACATTGGCAACTTATAGTAACTAAAAGACATTCAAGAACTCGTCAAATTTCTAAATTTGGTGTGCAAAGTTAGAATAATTTCTTTAACAACACAAATACATTAGACGAGTTTTTTTCTTATCTACTATTTTTCTTGCCTTTTTTCTTGATTAATTGACGACGCAAAGCCTCTATGCTTTGATCTGTGGCTTCTTCAAAGGATTTACACTGCCTTTTTGCAAAAAACTCGTTCTTCGAAACGTTTAACCGAATCTCAGTAACCTTGTTCTCCGTGTTTTGGTTCTTATCTAAACGCAGAAACACTTCTGCTCCAATAATCTGGTCATCAAATTGGGTGAGTTTGTCCAATTTCGATTCAATAAATTCTATCAACTTCTGGTCTGCGTCAAATCTCACAGAATGAATTTTCATATTCATATAATTTCCTCCTTTTTAGTGAAAAAACTAGGCTCTGGGATGTGCCTGTTGAAAAACTCGTTTTAATTTATCAAAGCTGGTATGGGTATATACCTGGGTCGCCGAAAGATTAGCATGTCCAAGTAGTTCTTTAATTGCATTCAAATCTGCGCCTCTATTTAATAGGTGTGTAGCAAAACTATGACGAAGGATATGCGGACTCCTTTTGCTCACCGTTGTCACATAACTAAGATACATATTAACCAGTCGATATACAAATTTTGGATAAACCTGCTTGCCCGAATCTGTAAGAATCAGATAACCTTTATTATACCCCTTAAATTCATCCGATTTTAACGACACATATTCAATAAATACATCGTGTATTTCTTCCGGAAATGGAATAATTCTATCCTTCCCACCTTTACCCATGACCCTAATTAAACTCTCGGACAAATAAAAATCTTTAACTTTCAAATTAATCAATTCACTCAACCTAATACCAGTGCCATAAAACAACTCCAAAACAAGCCGGTCTCGACATCCCTTAAAACCAGCAGGAAAATCAATCTCCTCAAAAAGAATACGCATTGATTCCTCATCAACAAAAACAGGCAATCGTTTTTCCTGCTTTGGCAAGACAAGCGAATCAACAGGATTTTCAACGCACAAACTATTTTGCTGACAATACCTGAAAAACCTGCGAAGTGAAGAAATTTTACGGTGAATGGTTCTGGCAGAAATACCACTTTCAAGTAGACTTATAACCCAGAACCTGATCATACCAGAATCAGATCGCTCAATACCATCCTTAAAACCTTGCAGTAAAAGAAATGATACATATTGATCCAAATCCTTAATGTAAGCTATTAAGGTATTGGTAGATAATCGCTTTTCGTATTTGAGATGTTGAGAATAACTACTCAGAACAGACATATGACTACAAGTTTGCGTTATAATATAACGCAATATCTGCTAGGATTGTTTCAAGCCAAGTAGCCAAATTAAAACTCTACTCATTCTCCAGGCGAGTCTGCATAGCTTGCAGATATTCTGCCTTCAGAATTTGTTGCCTGCGAATTACCGAAGGCTTGTGAAAGGCCTGACGAGCACGTAATTCTTTTACAGTACCAGTCTTCTCAAACTTACGCTTGAATTTTTTTAGAGCTCTCTCAATGTTTTCGCCTTCTTTAACCGGAATAATAATCATCGAATGATATTTTTTAAATTAAATAATTTCCAATTGGAGTGCAAAGATAAAAACTTTATTTTATTTCTCAAAAACCAATAGTTCCATTTATAGAAATTTACTTCAGGTACGGCAATAATTTATTCTTTAAATCTATAGGTAATACCGAATCAGTCCATAATATCCCCGGCTTTGAAATGGGCCCTCTCCTATCTCTATACATCACCAACTTCTTTACTGCATCATAATCCAGATAAGGATGCCTTAATAAATCCCGAAATCCACTTGTGTTAATATCCAACTGTTTCAATTCAGATCCTTCAACTATAACTCTTGTTCTAAACCCATTATACCTTAAAGAATCCATTCCGTATACCTCCAGGAGCTGATCACAATCGTGGTAGCCCCCGAGAAGCTGCCTGTATTTTACTATCCTTCCAGCAAAAACAGGCCCTATGCCGTAGAGATCCAATAATTTCGCGCTATCTGCAGCATTGATCTCAATAATCTTACTTTGTGGCTCCTTATCAGGATTAAATGCGTAGACTGTATTTATTGATTCGGCTGTCATATTACCCAACAGCACCATTGTGGATTCAGCTTCAAAAAAATCAGCTGAATTACCTTCAGTTTCAGTTCCCCGCTTAATCAGGAAACTTAAACCATGTAACATAAGCAACAAAGAACATAATAGAAATAAGCTCCTTTGCTCACTTCGGGTAAAACGGTAAAGATTTAATATCCTTCGAATCATTGATTAGCCTATCCATTATCTATATAATAATATATATGCGATAAAAAGAGATAATGGAAAAATCAGCAAGAGTTTTTTTAATCTATGCAAATTTTAGTAATCCTATCATATTAAGAAAGACTAATGCTATGCCAATCGGTGCAACAAACTTTATTAAAAACATAGCTACTGGGAGCAATTTACCTTTCAATGTACCATTATTCGTTAATTCATCCATAACTTTTTTCTTACCCATGAAAAACCCAACAAACAATACAATAAATAAACCGCCAATAGGCAATAGAAGGTCAGCACTAGTGTATTCAAGTAAACCCCAAATTGTCTTTCCAAAAATAGTAAACTCAGATAAAGGCCCTTGGTTTGAAAGTGTGCAAAGTGATCCTAATATCAGGATAATCACAGCTGAAATTACAGTCGCTCTCTTTCTTGAAATTTTGAACTCCTCAGAGAAATAAGACACAATGACTTCAAGTAGTGAAATCGTTGACGTTAGCGCTGCAACAGCCAATAAAATAAAGAACATCAAGGAAAAGAAATATCCACCAGCCATTTGCTGGAAAATATTTGGAATAGTTACAAATACCAACCCTTCTCCCTGGGAAGGATTAATCCCAAATGCAAATACAGCAGGGAAAATCGCAACTCCTGCCATAATGGCTATTAATGTATCAGCAATGGATACCTGAACAGCAGTTACACCCAGATTATTTTTTTTATTAATATATGAACCATACGTTATTATTGTTCCCATACCCAAACTTAGTGAGAAAAAAGCCTGGCCTAAGGCACTAAGAATTACTGATCCGGTAATCTTACTGAAATCAGGCTTGAAAAGGAACTTTAATCCTTCTCCAGCACCTTCAAGTGTCACTGATCTTATAATAAGGATAATAATTAATACAACTAATACTGGCATTAGAATCTTGGTGTACTTTTCGATACCTTTCTTTACACCGGCAATGACAACAGAAGCCGTTAAAACAACAAATATAAACTGCCACATTAAAGGCCTGGCTGGATTTGCTAGAAAATCATCGAACATACCTCCAAGCTGATCAGGAGTTTTGCCTGCAAACCCATTTTTAACCGATTGGAAAATATACTCCAATGTCCATCCGGCCACTGAACCATAAAAAGCAAAAATCATAAATGCGGCACCAACACCAATTACACCAACCAGATACCAAGGACGTTTGGGGGCAATAGCCTTAAAACTACCAACTGGATTCCTTTGGCCATTGCGACCAATAGCAAACTCAGAAATCATCACAGGAATGCCTATCATAAAAACAAAAATCAGATAGAATACAAGAAAAGCCCCTCCTCCATTATTACCTACCTCATATGGGAATTTCCAAATATTGCCAAGTCCAACAGCAGACCCAGCAGCCGCTGCTATTACTCCGAACTTACTACCAAAATTTTCTCTCTTAGGAAGCATTCCGCCAGCCATAACTAATTGTATTAATAATTAATAGTATGCTTAAATATCAACATGAATTTTAAAAACTTCAAATCTAATAAAACTTTAACAAGCCCTTGCAAATTATACAAGGGCTTGTTAATAAGTAAAGAATTATTTTTTGGATATTAGAAACGGTCAACGCAGTTAAGGTCCTCAAAAGCCTCCATCAACCTCAAAACCATAGTTTTTTCAGCTTCGCGCAACCATACTCTTGGATCGTATTTCTTCTTGTTGGGCTTATCATCACCTTCAGGATTACCAATCTGCCCTTGAAGATATGCACTGTTTGCCTCGTAATAATCCCTGATCCCTTTCCAAGTTGCCCACTGGGTATCAGTGTCAATATTCATTTTAATTACACCATAAGAAATCGCTTCCCTAATCTCCTCTTGCGATGACCCCGATCCACCATGAAAAACAAAATGAACAGGTTTTTCCTTTGTGGACAATTTTTCTTGAATATAGTCTTGAGAGTTCTTAAGAATCTTAGGCTGTAACACAACATTGCCAGGCTTATACACACCATGAACATTACCAAAAGCAGCTGCTATAGTAAATTTATCGCTTACCTTCATTAATTCTGTATAAGCATAGGCTACTTCTTCGGGCTGAGAATAAAGAAGTGAATTATCAATTTGAGAATTATCTACTCCGTCTTCCTCACCTCCTGTTACACCTAATTCAATCTCAAGAGTCATATCAATCTTACTCATCCTCTCCAGATATTTCTTACATATTTCCAGATTATCCTCAATAGGCTCCTCAGAAAGATCAAGCATATGAGAGCTAAAAAGAGGCTTACCATATTCTTTATAATGCTTTTCACCGGCATCTAGAAGCCCATCAATCCATGGCAAAAGCTTTTTGGCAGCATGGTCGGTATGCAAAACAACCGGTATTCCATAGTTTTCAGCCATGATATGCACATGCTTAGCACCTGCTATACCACCCAAAATGGCGGCTTTTTGATTTTCATTGGATAATGACTTCCCAGCCCAGAATATAGCTCCCCCGTTAGAAAATTGAATCATAACAGGTGAATTAGCAGCCTTTGCTGCCTCCATTACGGCATTAACAGAGTTAGTCCCGACAACATTCACCGCAGGAATAGCAAAGTGCTCTGACTTAGCTATATCCAGAAGTATTTGTACATCATTACCTGTTACAACGCCTGCCTTAATTTTTTCAGAAATTTTCATATTTTAAAGTTTTGTGAATCGGTCAATTTTAAATCGCTATCCGTTTTCAAAATCGACTGCAAAGATAAGAGAATAAACAAAATTAGAAGGGATAACCAATGGCAAAGTTTAGAACCAAGCCCTCTCTGAAATAGGAATCGTACTTCGGCAACCATGTAGGTTGATTCAATACTCCAGGATCTCTCAATTTCGCCCCCAGATCAAGGCGTATCGTCACAAATGTAAGGTCGAGCCTAACCCCCATTCCAGTTCCAACGGCTAATTCCTTGTAAAAGGAGCTTGCATGAAACACAGCTCCTTCCCTCTCATCAGCAGAGCTTATCGCCCAAATATTCCCAGCATCCATAAATACCGCCCCTTTTAGTAACCAAAATAGATCAAAACGATACTCTATATTTGTTTCTAACTTAACATCACCTAGCTGATTCGGATACTGGTTTTTTAATTCATCAGGTAATACATATCGACCGGGCCCAAGTGACCTTACCTGCCATGCCCGTATACCATTTGACCCACCAGAAAAATATTTTTTCTCAAAAGGCAAAGCATCAGCATTGCCATATGGATAACCAGC
Source organism: uncultured Porphyromonadaceae bacterium (assembly GCA_964446195.1). Lineage (GTDB taxonomy): Bacteria > Bacteroidota > Bacteroidia > Bacteroidales > UBA12481 > JAUVKA01. The sequence goes on from CAYUNU010000008.1 coordinate 15,638, forward strand.
TCCTGCAAATAGCCTGAATGCCAATCTATTTGATTCATTAATGACTTTATGATAATGAAAATCAATGTCTGCCATCATATACTGGGCATAGGGAATATCAAAAAAATCAAAACCCTGATCAGGTCGTTCAGTACCAGAAATCATATAACCGGCTGTGAAAATATTCCCAGCCATTTCAGGCCTCAGGCGAACAAAAAAGAAATCCTTATCCTTAATTAAACTCTGATTGCTGTACGTGAAAGAATAGTTAATTGAAGGAACAACATGGCTTCTATAACTACTTTCAATATATTTCCCTTGAATAAAATCAGAGAAGCTCTCAGACATATTGCTAACATTCACATAGTTTAGATCAATAATATTGATTTGATGACGCATTGTAAGAGCCGATCTCCAGTTATAACCAAAACTCGCATTCGCAATGGTACGAGTAAAATCAGGTCGTTGCTGATAATTATAACTAAGATTCAAGTCAGTCCTTGGTGTGTATTTCTGCTGAAGACGCTGAGCATTGATTGGCAACCAAAACTGAGGAACATCCAGATGGGCATCAATACCAAACTCAATCATCCTGTTGAAATCACTTCCAGAATT
>CAYUNU010000008.1:16331-20865 GCA_964446195.1 uncultured Porphyromonadaceae bacterium
TACTAATCCGTTCCCTTTCCATCCTGAGTAGATCCAAGTCAATGCGATCACCAGAAGACACCAAATAATTAGCTGAATCATCTCTGATTAAACGCCTGATATTTTCATCAGATATTAAGGAATCATTGTCCCATTCAAGATTAGATAAAATATGTGGTCTACCAGTCTCTATCTTGTAAACAAGAAATGCCTTCCCTCTTCGATAATCCACTGTATCATAAATGTGACCCTGATGAAAGCCTTTATTAACCAGAAATGTCCCCAGCTGATCTTTTGTTAACAAATTGAGCTCAGGGCGGTAAACAACAGGTGCCTCTCCAATTTTCCTTAGCCAATTATGATACCAGTTATGCTTTGAGGGATTAGATAGATTGTAAAGACCCATATGAAATCGCGCAAAACCAAAAATCTTCTTATTAGGCTTTTGCCGTATATAGCCCTCAAACTCCTTATCTGGTATCTGATCACTATTTGCATCAACTGAAACCTTTGTTAGAAGATACTCTCCTTCAGGTATATACTTAGCAGTACTACAAGCGCCCAGCACCATAAATATAACAAGTGAAAAACATATTCGATATTTCAGGAAGAAATTCATGGAAGAAAGCTTATAAATACTCAACCATTAATGCATAATAAATATTGTATCTTGCAAAGAAACTTAAATCTATCAAATGCTTAGCAAATCTCAGATAAAATTTATCCGCAGTCTTCGTTTAACAAAATCCAGGCTTGCAGAGAAATTGTTTATTATTGAGGGAGATAAACTTGTCCGAGAGGCCTTGAACGAAAAAGCCAATAGTCGTTTCAAGCTTCATAGTATATACGTATTGGATAGTTGGCTGGAGCAAAATCAGGAAATTATATTACCATATAAAGAAATAACTGTACAGATAAACAACAAAGAGTTAAGCCAAATTAGTAATTTAAAAACACCAAATCGAGTATTGGCATTAATCCATTCAATATATCCTGATTTTAAAACAATTAACATCCAGGAAGGTCAAATTATTGGACTGGACAATATAAAAGACCCAGGAAATATGGGCACCATTATCCGACTGGCTGATTGGTTTGGTATAAAGGATATCCTTCTGTCTCCGGGATGCGTCGACCCTTACAACCCTAAGGTAGTGCAAGCTACCATGGGATCTATCTTCCGCGTAAATCTGCATCAAATAGATCTGGAAGCCTGGCTTGAAAAAACTCCCGAAAATTTCCCCGTATATGGAGCAATCCTAAATGGCGAGAATATCTACAATAAAAAGTTGTCCAAAAAAGGAGTAATTCTATTTGGGAATGAATCTCAGGGTTTAAGTGCCGAGTTAGGAAAATTCATTAACGAAGCGATAACTATTCCCAGAGGTGATAATTCTGATGTTTATGGAGCGGAGTCATTAAATGTTTCTGTAGCACTTGGTGTAATCCTTAGTGAGTTTAGTCGCCAAAACGTCTGGCAACAGCCTCAGCAGTTCGCTCACCGTCAATAGCACAGGAAGCAATTCCTCCTGCATACCCCGCTCCCTCCCCGCAAGGGAATAAGCCTGATAGACCCTGATGTTCAAAGCTTTCAACACCTCGGGGAATCCTAACAGGTGAAGATGTACGGGATTCAACACCAACCATCAGAGCATTTTTTGATAAATAGCCATTCATCTTTTTATTAAAATGGATAAGCCCAAGCTTCAACCTCTCAGATATGGATTCAGGAAGCCAGAAATGCATTGGTGATGAAATCAACCCTGGATTGTAGGAAGATTCAGGCAAACTCTGGGACAATTTCCCCGCTGTAAAATCAGTTAAGCTCTGCGCTGGAGCAATCTGCCCCATACCTCCGTTTCGATATGCCATTTGCTCCAATGCCTTTTGGAATTCCAGCCCCGCCAAAGCACCGTGCATCTTATATGAATCCAGATCCTTCTCCCTGATCTCAACAACCAAACCACTATTAGCCCAGGATGATGTCCTTCCCGAGTTAGACATTCCATTAACCACCAATTCATTATCATCGGTAGCCGATGGCACAATATGTCCACCAGGACACATACAAAAAGAATAAACTCCTCGTCCTTTTATTTGTGCAGCAAGACTATATTCAGCGGGAGGAAGGAAATCGCCTCTACCGGCAGGGTGATGATATTGGAGCCTATCAATCAAACTCTGAGGGTGTTCAACCCTAACCCCCATAGCAAAGCCTTTGTTCTCCAGATAAACATCTTTTTCTTTAAGCAATTGGTAGATGTCTCTGGCTGAATGTCCGGTGGCCAAAATCACAGCATCTGCCTTAAAGCTATCACCTCTTTCAGTTTTCACACCCGTAATTCGTCCATTCACAATATCCAGCTCCGTAACACGGGCATGAAATTCTATCCAGCCTCCAGCATCAAGAATGGTCTGGCGAATATTGGTAATGATTCCCGGAAGTCGATCCGATCCAATATGAGGGTGAGCCTCAATCCCTATTGCAGGATCTGCGCCGTGGTAGATAAACATATTCAGTAACCTGTTTAAATCACCGCGTTTCTTTGATCTTGTATATAATTTTCCATCTGAAAATGTGCCGGCACCTCCTTCTCCAAAACAATAATTCGAATCAGGATCAATTTGCTGGTTCCGGTTTAACAGTGCAATATCCTTTTTCCTTTCAGAGACGGTTTTACCCCTTTCAAGTATAACAGGTTTGTAACCAAGCTCTATCAACCTCAACGCAGCAAATAATCCAGCAGGGCCAGCTCCAACAATGATGATTTCTCTTGCATTGGAAACATCCTGATAAGAGAACTCAGGCAAAGCTTCTTTTACTGGAACCTCACCAATGTAAACACGGGCTTTGAGATTGATTAAAACAGGTTTACGGCGAGCATCAATAGAGCGTCTTAAGATAACTATATGACTAATCTCATTAATATCAACATCCAGTTTCCTGGCCAAAATGGATTTTACTTTGTCGGAATCTCCGACTTTAGATGGACTTATAAGAATATCAAGTTCTCTTATCATTGGGAGGTTTCTACTGTATTTGGATGGACAAGATAACCATTTTGGACATAAGCCTTTGGACTGCCCCACCAAATAAGTCATATTCCTTGTCATCCCCAGGTGGTAAAAACACGTTAGTTATACCAACAGAAAATTTCAATTCAGTTGTAACCTTAACCTTTTCAGTATAAAAATCCATTCCAACACCGAGCTCAGGGAAAATATCAAATGCTCTTACCAGTCGCTTAACAGGCTTCCAATTTTCGATCTCTCCTCCGGTAAGATCAACTTTTGGTGCAATTCCAACAAGCAAAAAAGGTGCATAATTATTAAGCCTTTGCGCCCGGTACTTTAGCAAAAATGGCATTTCAAAATAAACGCTCTCAACTTTGGCATCCCATACATCTGGAATTGAGTCCTTTTTGGTAACTTTTAAATCTCTCTGGCTAAACTGAATACCAGGTGTGCATCTAAGATCGAGGTAATTAGTAAGCCTGAGACTGGTAATGAGATTAATATTTATCCCAGGATGCTGAGTAACATCCAGTTGAAAAGTATCTCTATAAGTTGGGTCAAGAGTAAAACTCATCCAGTTTATCCCAACAGAATACCCAAATCGAAAAAACTTCTTGTCGAATGCAGGTACATTCTTTGGTACAGACCTCTGGGCCATCATCGAAAGGCTCAATCCAAAAATCAAGAATAAGGTCAATACTATTTTTCTATACATGGTTCTCTATGATAATCTTGTAAAATAACTGCTTTAAGATGAAAAAAGTATCTAAACAGAGTAAAAATCCTTAATCCGGTTTAACCCCGAAATATATAGCCGCAATCCCAAAACTCTGTATTCGATAATCTACTGACTCAAAACCAGCATCTTCCATCATATTAACAAAATCTTTTCGCTGTGCAAAAGCTTGAACAGAATCAGGAAGATAGCGGTAAGCCGAAAAATCTTTAGAGATAATTTTTCCAAGCATTGGCAGTACCCTCTTAAAATAAAAACTATATAAAGGCCGAATAGGAAAATGCAGAGGCATTGTAAATTCCAGTATAGCGGCAACACCACCGGGCCTCAAAACACGATTCATTTCCCTTAAGCCTTTCTTGGGATCCTCGAAATTCCTTACTCCAAAAGCAACCATAACAGCATCATATTCACCATTTTTAAATGGAAGATCTTCAGAATCACCCTCAACCAAACTAATCCGACATTCTTCTCCCCGTGCCGCAATTTTCTTTCTCCCAATTTCTAACATGCCGTTTGAAATATCCACACCGGTGATTACCTCCGGCTCAAGCCTCAGTGCAGCCAGAGCAAGATCACCAGTCCCGGTAGCAAGGTCGAGTATTCTAAGCGGACTACTCTCCCCAAGCCTTTTAATAAGCCGTCTTCTCCAGATCTTATCAATATTCATGGAAAGAGCATGGTTGAGAAAGTCATATGACCCGGCTATTGAGTCAAACATTTGTTTAACCTCGTCCTTCTTATTCTGACCGGTACCATAAGGGGTTACAGACATGTTTATATAATTTAGATACTATTTTCTTA
>CAYUNU010000008.1:20965-26371 GCA_964446195.1 uncultured Porphyromonadaceae bacterium
CCGGTACCATAAGGGGTTACAGACATGTTTATATAATTTAGATACTATTTTCTTATGATTGTTGTTGCGTTAGCTTGAGACGTAGGCATTATAAGCATATCATTAATGTTAACATGAGAAGGCCTGCTAACTACAAAGAGTATCGCCTCAGCAATATCATTTGCTAATAAAGGATCGAATCCCTCGTAAACCTTATCAGCCTTCTCTTGATCTCCTTTAAACCTCACCAAACTGAATTCGGTATTGACAGCTCCCGGAGCAATTGATGTGACCTTGACATTATATGGTGCCAAATCAATGCGCAAGCCTTTGGTAAATGCATCCACAGCATGCTTTGATGCACAGTAAACAGATCCCTTATTGTAAACCTCTTTACCTGCAATAGAAGTAATATTTATTATATGCCCGGATTTCCTGCTAACCATAATTGGAGTAATCAAACGAGTCAGGTTTATTAAACCCTTAACATTGGTATTGATCATCTGATCCCAATCCTCCCAGTCTGCATCATGAACATTAGCAAGGCCGGCAGCAAGACCAGCATTATTAAGAAGGATGTCAATGTTTTTCCATTCACCTTTTAATCCTGATATTGCTTCTGTCATTGCATCCCTGTCTTGTACATCAAAAGAAAGGGAAAGACAGTCAACACCATATTTGCTGCGAATATCTGCCTCCAACCTTTCCAGAGAATGAACCCTTCGCCCATTTATAATCAGATTATATCCCGCTGATGCAAGAATATGAGAAGATGCTTCACCAATACCAGCTGTAGCACCCGTGATTAACGCAAGTTTCCTTTTTTCCATACTAATTGACAATTTTAAAAAATCGAACTAAAATAAACTTTTTATTCCTAAATGAATTTTACCCAATCTAATGTTTAATGGAACATCCTCTGATACACCAAATGCATAGTCCAATAATAGAATACCCGCCCTTGTTTCTAAAGTGACACCCAAACCAAAACCCTTTGGCTTATCTAAAGTATAGCTATCACTATCAGTGCTCCATAAGCTTCCGGCATCCAAAAACAAATGAACATTAGAGTTCTTACTAAACAGATATCTTAGTTCAAATGTTCCAATCAGGTATGCATCGGAAAGAAGACTCTCCTCATCAAACCCCCGCAAACTATGCAAACCGCCAAGCTTAAATTTTTCATTTTCATATACCTGCCCACCATTCAGGTAAGCCCCTCTGGCTCCCAAATGAAACACCCATGCTTTTGTAATGGGAATAAAAAAGTCAGACATTCCTTCACCTTCCATATATACATTGGTGTATTCATCACCGATATCTTGAGAACTCTTATTACCCACACCGAGGTAAGCATTAATAAAAATACCTCTGGTCGGATTTACTGGATTCTTCAACCTGTCCATAATCCAGCTAATTCCATATAACTTAACTTTTACATCAGACAAAGTTGAAATAGGCCTAGTCAAAATAATATTACTCGTTTTCTCCTTGTAAAAACAACCTACGGTATTTTGATTCTGCAGAGAAGCATTAATCCCAAAAGACCAATTAGTGTTAAGGTAGCTGCTATCCTTTCGGAATATCTCCATCGAAGAGGAAAAGCCTAGTGGCCATCCCAAAAAATACGGAACATTCAGCCCAGCTTGAAATCTCTGATTCTGATTCCCAGGCGCTTTCCACAATATGGATAAAGTTTCAGCTTGTTTTGCCAAGTTGCTCAGAACTAGATCTAAACTCCCGGTAAGAGCAAACCCTCTTTCATTAGAAGCCCCAGGTGATATACCAACTATTCCATCGAAACTATTGGATACTTTCTTTTTTGCCCCCAGATAAACCCATGCCTTACCTTCATTGAACCCAACTTCCAAAGGACTAAGCATCTGGATTATTTTGCTGTTATCCAGCTGAATGCCAGCTGCAATTAATTTCTTTTCGCTATAGAGCTGCCCGCTTTTTAAACCAATAAATTGTTCTAGCACTTTGTTTGAAACAACAATACTCGAGCGATTGATAATACTGTCGATCCTTACTAAAGGCCCAGACTCAACAAGCAGATTAGCATTTAAATAACCTTCAGAAAAACTAAGTGAGTCGTACCTTACCGAGGCAAATGGGTAACCATTGTTCTCATATATCCCCAACATTGCTTCCCGGATACTCTGACTTTTAGAAATTTAAATAGCCTTGCCGGTTTTTGCTCTTATAAATTTCGGAATCCTTGAAATCTCAGGAGGATGAGAATCAGGAAGCATTATATGTCCCCAATTATACTGATGACCCGCAGAAAACCTTGTAAAATAAGTACTATCGACATTGTCAATAAAATCAAAGCCCGCTGAAAGATATCCAACCTTATAAAACCTGCCTCGTAATGATTCCAAAGCTGTCACCAACTCAAGTGAATCAGAAAAAGACCTTCCATCTAATTTTTCAATCCACTCAGAATTGGGAGTATTATCAGGATAATCGATACTAATTATTATGCTCTTCTCCTGATTAAAAGCTTCCAGACAGGAAATCAGAAAAAAAAACAAACACACAATACCCGCTATTTGCCTGTTTTTCAACTACTTTCCCCCATTATTCATGAATCCTTGATCTTCTAAAGTTTGTAGGAACTTTCTGGAAAATACCATGTTATCTCTACTAGTATATCTATTATCAGTAAACACTTGCGCCAGAGTCTCTTTCTGATTCTCTTCAAGTAAGGCAAGAGTTTCAGCAAGTGACTCCTTCTCCTTATAAATTAAGTTGATATCCGAATCGGAGTAATCCTTATACTTTTCCTGATGTACAACTCCCTCAACTGGAAGACGATCTGTAAGTCCTGGTTTTTCATCAGGATAACCAATTGTTATAGCAGCTACAGGTACTACTAATTTAGGTAATTCAAGAATTTCAATAAATCTATCGGCCATCCAGGTAACCGTTCCAAGATAGCAAATACCCAATCCTTCCATCTCAGCAGCAACTGATGCATTCTGTGCGGCAATAACTGCATCAATAGCGCCGGTGAGAAAAGAAAGGTAGTTGTCGTAGCCAGGGTCGGCTTTCCTCAATGTGCACCACTTGGTAAATCGATTAAAATCAGCGCAAAAAGTCAAGTGTATTGGTGCCTCTAGTACGAAGCCCTGTTTAAAATGAGACTCCCAAAGCTTCTCTTTAATCCCGGGATCTCTTGTAACAATAACACTATAGGCTTGCATATTGCCCGTATTAGAGGCTCGAATTGCTGCATTAAGAATTCTATCAAGAGTTTGCTGAGGGATAGGATCCGCCTTATACTTTCTTATCGACCTATGATTCTGCATATTAGCTATTTCTATTTAAATATTAAACACTACCGCAAGTTTGCAAATATTGTGGTGTGTGGAAAATTTCCTCAAGTTTTTTTTCCATTTCGCCCGACTAACTGCATCTATTATTATAAATACTAATGTTTAACCAAAACGATTTCCATGAAAAATAAATTGTATTCCATCAGTTCTATTGCAATCCTGATAATTTTAACAAACAATTTTCAAAGCAGTTTATGTCAGGAATTGCCCCAATCCGGGGATTTGATTATTACCGAATTTATGTCAAATCCCGGGTCAGTATCCGACACTAAAGGTGAATGGTTTGAGATAATGAATCTAACGCAAAAAACCTTAATAATAAATGGTTTGCTTTTTAAAGATGATGGCCCTAACCAGTTTACAATTGAGGCAGACTCAGTCATCCAACTATTACCAGGAGAATTGTACCTCTTGGCACGATCCGGGAAAAGCGAAGAGAACGGGGGACTATTCCCTGATTATGTCTATTCAAACTTTACTCTAAGCAATACTGAAGATGAGATAATTGTTTGCCTCTCAGATGGAACGATCCTTGATGAAGTAAAATATAATTCTGAATGGAATATTCAAAAAGGAATATCTCTAGAGCTGGATCCATCATTTATGGACTCTGGCTTTAACACTATGAGCAAGTGGAACCTGGCAACACGTATATATGGAGATGGAGATATGGGGAGCCCTGGATCCGCCAACTCCTACTCTACCAACATAGAAAATCCTGTTGTATTAAATGATTTTTTCGCATACCCTAATCCATGCTCTAAAGAACTAAATATTGATGTCAGTCTAAGCAATAAAGTACCCATAGATATTAGTCTTATAAACCTTGCAGGACAGGAAATCAGTGTTTTCAAAAGTAATTATTGCGACCGGCTCTGCCTTCAATTAGAAACAGAATTCTTTGAGAAGGGAGTGTGGATAATAATGTTTAGGTATGAACAACAAATCCGTATAAATAAGATCCTGATTTTCTAGCTATGGTCATCTATTCCCTGAACCATTTTTATTGAGTGTATAATGGTAGGTAGAATCTCCGAACAGTATTCAGCTACAGCCCGCAGGCTACCAGGCAAAGTGTAAACTAAAGAGTTCCCCAAGGTTCCAGCTATCCCTCTCGATATCAAAGCATTTGGTTTGACCATACCGTATTTCACCCGGATCATCTCCATGATTCCGGGTATTTCTTTATCAAGCAACTTCTTCACAACATCTGGAGTATAATCTCTTGGTCCAATACCCGTTCCACCTGTAGTAAATATAACACTAACTCCAGTGTCCCTGGCCTCCAATAGAAGCTTTTCCAGTAGAACAGGATCATCAGGAATCAAATGTTTTCTTATCTCCAGCTCGATGTCTTTATCCTTAAAAAAAGTATTAAGCTGGCTTTCAATCCCAGGACCACTAAGATCTTCGTATTCCCCTTTACTGGCTCTATCACTTAAGGTAATAAGCCAAAAAGATAATTTACTATCTAACATTTTCTTTGGTCTTTTCAATCAGTTCAATATTCTTGATTACCATACCCTTATCAACAGCTTTACACATATCATATACGGTTAGAAGAGCTATACTAACTGCAGTAAGAGCTTCCATCTCGACGCCGGTTTGGCCAATGCACCTGATTTCACTTTTAATTACAAGCCCATTTTCTGATAATTCACCACTAACATTAATCTTTGTTAATTGTATCTGATGACATAGAGGAATCATTTCAGCTGTTCTTTTGGCAGCTTGGACGCCAGCTATTTCGGCTATAGTAATAACATCACCCTTTTTTATGAGATTTTCCCTAATAAGACTTATAGTATCAGGAGATAATAATATTCTCCCTTCTGCCCTGGCAATACGAAGTTGATCAGGCTTATGGCCTACATCAACCATCCTGGCACGTCCCTCTGAATCTATATGGCTAAACTTTTCTGTCATGATTATATTTCTACCCTCCAATATTATAAAAAGTACCTTCCGGATTTTCACCTCCACACAATGGCTTATTTTGAATTGCCAACATCATTGCTTCTTTCGGGCCCAATTCACGCACTGAGAATGACTTTGGACTAAATAGACAAGGTTTAATGAAGCCATC
>CAYUNU010000009.1:0-19435 GCA_964446195.1 uncultured Porphyromonadaceae bacterium
TAGGATTGGGAATTGAAATTGCAGTTGCACAGGTTAAAGGTCATGAGGTTAGTGAGGGATTTTTTGTAACGGGTATTCTTATACCCTTAATTGTTCCTATTGATACACCTCTTTGGATGCTAGCTATTGCCGTAGCTTTTGCTGTAATTATTGGCAAGGAGATTTTCGGTGGTACTGGTATGAATATTTTCAATGTGGCCTTACTTACCAGAGCCTTCTTGTTTTTTGCTTATCCTTCATTTATGTCGGGTGACAAGATATGGATTGGTGGCATGAATAAAGGAGTAGGTGTTGTTGATGGATTTAGTGGTGCAACGCCCTTGGCTGAGGCTGCTGCCGGGAATCTGGATAAGGTACCGAGCCCCATGGATCTATTCATGGGTTATGTTCCAGGATCGGTTGGCGAAACCTCCACTATTGCAATTTTGATAGGAGCTTTTATCCTGATTTATACTGGTATAGCTTCATGGAAGATTATTCTATCAGGTATTATTGGTGGTTTGTTCATGGGCTTACTCCTGAATATTTTTGCAGTTAATCCATTTATGGAGATTCCTTACTGGCAGCACTTGATAATGGGTGGTTTTGCTTTTGGGATTGTTTTTATGGCTACCGACCCGGTTACTGCTGCGCAAACAGAAACAGGAAAATGGATCTACGGCTTCCTTGTTGGTGTGCTTGCAATACTCGTCAGGGTATTAAATCCAGCCTATCCAGAAGGTGTTATGTTGGCTATATTGTTTATGAATGTGTTTGCTCCGCTGATCGATCATTATATCGTAGAGGCAAATATCCGGAAAAGACTAAAAAGAGTCAGTGCTTAATAAATTTCAACTGATTAAAATTCAAACAGATGAATAGAAGCAATTTTTATATATTTATGTATGCCTCGGTGATGGTAATCATTGTGGCTGCTATCCTCTCTCTGGCGGCCACCGGGTTGAAGCCATTCCAGGATTTGAATGAGGAAATAGCCAAGAAGCTGGATATCCTGAATACTGTCGGCCAAGGCATGGATGCTGCTGAGGCAGAGTCGAAGAATGATTATGTTGAGGCTGAATATGATAAATTTATTACTGAGTCTTTCGTAGTTAATTCAAAGGGAGCCAGAGTGGATGGGATTGATGCTTTTACAGTTGACCTAAAGAAGGAAAACGTGAAAGCTGCTGAAGAGCGCACTCTCCCTGTTTATGTATGTACTCAGGAGAGCGGGAATAAAAATTTTATTTTTCCTGTTTTAGGAAAAGGTTTGTGGGGTCCTATATGGGGTTATGTGGCTTTGAACGATGATTTTGTTTCCATAGCCGGTGTGGTGTTTGATCATAAAGGTGAGACTCCTGGCTTGGGAGCTGAGATCAATACTGACCAATTTCAGGATCAATTCAAGAATAAAAAGATCTTTGATACATCAGGATCCTTCACTTCGATACTCGTTAATAAGGCTGGTATTCCGGAAACGGATAATTCAGTTGATGCGATCTCCGGAGGTACTATTACCAGTAAAGGGCTTGAGGCGATGCTTTTTGATTGTCTAAGTGTTTATGAATCATTTATTAACCAGCAAAAATAAGCCGATATGGGTCTGTTTTCATCTAAAAATATGAAATTGTTGTCAAACCCTCTGGGCGACAGCAATCCAATAACTGTTCAGGTACTAGGTATTTGTTCGGCACTTGCGGTTACAGCTAAACTGAAGCCAGCTTTCGTTATGGCTCTTTCAGTAATGGCTGTTTTGACCTTATCAAATGTTATCGTTTCCCTGCTAAGGAAGTCTATCCCTAACCGCATCAGAATTATCGTTCAACTGGTAATAATTGCCTCACTGGTAATTCTGGTTGATGAGGTATTAAGGGCGTTTGTTTATGATGTAAGTAAGCAGCTATCGGTATTTGTTGGGCTGATTATTACTAATTGTATTATTATGGGTCGTCTGGAGGCATTTGCTTTGGCCAATAAGCCATGGGATTCCTTTCTTGATGGGCTGGGTAATTCATTCGGATACGCCTGGATTCTGATTGTTGTGGCATTCTTCCGTGAATTATTGGGTTCAGGAACAGTTTGGGGATATCCAGTTATTGAGAAGATTGGCTTATATGATATTGGCTATGAAAACAACGGGCTAATGATTCTTTCACCCATGGCCCTTATAGTTGTAGGTATCATTATATGGATACAAAGAAGTAGAAACAAAGATCTGATTGAATCGAATTAAATCGCACATCCATGGAAAATTTAATTAGCATATTTGTAAAAGGTGCCTTCATAGAGAATATGATTCTTGCCTATTTCCTAGGCATGTGTTCGTATCTGGCGGTTTCAAAAACTGTAAAAACCTCTACTGGTTTGGGTTTGGCTGTGATATTTGTACTAGCTATTACTATTCCTGTTAACTATCTGATTGAGAATTATATTTTACAGGAGGGAGCACTAACCTGGATTAGTCCTAAGCTGGCTGAAGTAGATCTAGGGTTTCTTAGTTTTATCTTATTTATCGCTGTTATCGCCTCCATAGTTCAGCTCACTGAGATGATTATTGAGAAGATTTCACCAACACTTTATAATGCTCTCGGGATATTTTTGCCTTTGATTGCCGTTAACTGCGCAATTTTAGGTGGTGCATTATTTATGCAGGAAAGAGCTTACACTAATATCGGAGAAGCAATATCCTTTGCTTTAGGTTCTGGCTTTGGATGGTTCCTTGCGGTTGTAGGTCTTGCTGCTATTCGCGAGAAAATCCGTTATTCAAATATCCCTGCTCCATTGCGTGGACTGGGAATCACTTTTATCATTGTGGGGCTCATGGGTATCGCTTTTATGAGTTTCATGGGAATTAAACTGTAAACAAAAAACACAACCAGATATGATTCTGTTAGACTCATCTTTAGGCATAGGTCCCATTGTTGGTATTAGTATCGGAGCTTTTCTTGTAATTGTATTACTGTTAGTAGCAGTATTGCTTTTTGCAAAAAAGAAATTGACTCCACAAGGGGAGGTAACTCTGGATATCAATGATGGAGAAAAGGTAATTGAAGTAGAACCAGGTGGAACCATACTCTCTACCATGTCACAACAGGATATTTTCATCCCTAGCGCTTGTGGTGGTGGTGGAACCTGTGGCATGTGTAAATGCCAGGTATTTGAAGGAGCCGGTGATATTCTTCCTACTGAAGTAGGCTTTTTTACTCGTAAGGAAGCACAAAATTACTGGAGACTTGGCTGCCAGGTCAAGATCAGGGCTAATATGAAGATTGGTATTCCTAAAGAAATTATGGGAATCAAGAAATGGGAGTGTGAGGTTATTTCGAACAGAAATGTTGCAACCTTTATTAAGGAGTTCGTCGTACGTTTGCCCGAGGGCGAATCTATGGACTTCCTATCGGGTGGATATATCCAGATTGATGTCCCCAAAATTGAAGTGGATTTTAAAAATTTTGAAGTTGAAGAGGAATTCCGCGACGAATGGGATAAGTTTAATATGTGGGATCTGAAGATGAAGAATCCGGAACCAACATATCGTGCATACTCAATGGCTAACCATCCTGGTGAAGGGAATATCGTTATGCTGAATATCCGTATTGCTACACCTCCATGGGATGCAGCTAAGGGCGGGTTTGCGAAGGTTAATCCTGGTATTTGTTCATCTTATATCTTTAATAGCAAACCTGGTGATAAAGTGATGATCAGTGGAGCTTATGGAGAATTCCATATTAAAGATACTGAAAATGAAATGGTTTATATAGGTGGTGGTGCTGGAATGGCTCCTCTTCGCTCTCATATTTTCCACCTTTTCCACACCTTAAAAACTGGTCGAAAGGTTAGCTATTGGTATGGTGGGCGTTCAATGAGGGAGATTTTCTATGAGGAAGATTTCAGGAAAATAGAAAAGGAATTTCCAAATTTCACATTCAATATAGCTCTGTCTGAACCGAAAGAAGAAGATAATTGGACTGGTTTACAGGGTTTTATTCATAAGGTTTTACATGATGAATATTTGTGTAAGCATGATGAACCAGAAGATATTGAATACTATCTCTGCGGTCCTCCTATGATGAATGATGCAGTTTTCAAAATGCTTTATGATATCGGAGTGCCCGATGAAATGATTGCCTTCGATGATTTTGGAGGTTAAAACATATACCGCCCGAGAGGGCGGTTTTTTTTTGTATTTTCACGAGCAAAATCATACAAAATGAAAAGGATACTTTTTATTTCCCTGCTTATTAGTTTGTTGTGTTCATCCTGCAAGGATAAACCATTGACCTATCATTTTTCCGAGGGGCCAATTCATGGCACAAGTTTTCATTTTACTTATGAATATTTTGAAAACAAAAATCTGGAAAAAGACTTCTTGAAATTGATGCATGATTTTGAACTTTCACTATCAACCTACAATCCTGAATCCATTATTTCACGCGTTAATTCCAATGAAGAGGACGTGGAACCGGATATGTACTTCAGAACAGTTTTTAACCGTGCGCAACAGATATCAAAAAGTACCAAGGGAGCCTTCGATATTACGGTAGCCCCTTTGGTTAATGCTTATGGTTTTGGTTTTACACAGGAGGATATTGAAATTGTTTCAG
Source organism: uncultured Porphyromonadaceae bacterium (assembly GCA_964446195.1). Classification (GTDB taxonomy): domain Bacteria; phylum Bacteroidota; class Bacteroidia; order Bacteroidales; family UBA12481; genus JAUVKA01. The sequence goes on from CAYUNU010000009.1 coordinate 4,584, forward strand.
ATGCAAGAGTTGAAGAGTTGCTATCAATTACTGGTTTTGAGAAGGTTAGAATTAAAAATAATAAGGTTATTAAAGATGACCCCAGGCTTATGCTTGATGTAAGTGCCATAGCCAAAGGCTATTCAGTTGATGTTGTTGCAATGTTCCTCGAGGATAAAGGTGTGCTTAATTATCTGGTTGAGATCGGTGGAGAGATGAGGTGTAAAGGACTGAATTCATCAGGAGTAGCTTGGAGGGTCGGTGTTGATAAGCCAATAGAAAATATGATTGGCAGGGAGATACAAGTAGTAATGAATTTGACTGATGTGTCTCTGGCCACTTCAGGTAATTACCGACAATTCAGGCAGGTTGGTGATATAAAATATTCACATACGATTGATCCCAGAACAGGGCGTCCGGTGACTCATAATCTGTTAAGCTCAACTGTTATTGCAAGTGATTGCATGACAGCCGATGCCTATGCAACCGCATTTATGGTTCTGGGGCTAGAGCGATCACTGGAAATAGTTAATAGTGATCCGGAACTGGAAGCTTATTTTATTTTTGCCGATGAAGAGGGTGCTTATAAGTCGACTTATTCAGAAGGGTTGAGGGACAAGATTGAAGATGTATACTAATGTCCTGAAACGTCTGAGCAGCTGCATCCTGCGCACCCCGAAAATCCCTTAGGGATATCAAGAGTTAATCCTTTTGCTGCATTTATATCTTGCTGAAGATTATGTTTTTTTAGTTCTTCTGATCTTGCGCAGTTTAATCCCAACTTTCTCATCTCCGGATTATGCCCAACCCCGGTTTCAGGGAATTTACCGTTTTTCTTAAAAAAGATACTAACTCCTAGTCCAACTATGGCCAGAGCAACTATTATTATTGAAATAAGCAACAAGGTTAAAAACATCTTCAAATCCTCCTTTTATACAAAACACTTCAAACCATAAAAAGTTAATATTAGTCTTCGATTTCACTTAGCTTTTCATCTTTTCCGTATCTTCTGATTTTAATATTAAGCCATGCAAAGATAACAGTCATAAACGGACTGACAATATTAAAGAAGCAATAAGGTAGATATGCCCATGTAGCTACTCCCAAAACGCTGGATTGTGTTGCTCCACAGGTGTTCCATGGTATTAATACTGATGTGACTGTTGCAGAATCCTCGAGGGTTCTGCTCAATAATTCCGGTTTAAGTCGTCGCTCCCTGTAAACCTTGGCAAACATTCTTCCAGGAACAACAATTGCCATATATTGATCTGAGGCTGTTGTATTAAAGAACAAACAGGTTGCAGCAGTTGCGGACACGAGGCCTCCTGTGCTTTTTGCTTTTGCAATTATCGCCATGCTAATTCGATGCAGCATACCACTTTTTTCCATTACTCCACCAAAAACCATCGCAGTTAGGATAAGCCAAATTGTATTCAGCATTCCAGCCATTCCTCCGGTAGAGAGGAGATCGTTTACTTCTGCTTCGTTTGTTTGTATGCCAATTTCTCCAAACATGGCTCTCATACTTCCCATATATCCTGCTTCCCAGAAGCTCCCGTCTGAACCACTAACTTGTCTGACTATATCGGGTTGGAAAATGAGAGCAAAAATCACTCCGAGTAATGTCCCGGCAAACAATGCTGGTAAGGGAGGTACTTTCATGACTATAATAGTGATCAACAAAACAGGAACCAGAAATAGCCAAGGTGTAATAGTAAAAGAACTTTCGATAGCATTTAGTACATTGTCCACTCCAGCGCTAGTATCAGTGAAATCTATCGTAAAGCCCCATATGAGAAAAATTACTACTGCTATTCCAAAGCTGGGGCCTGTAGTGAATATCATGTATTTTATATGAGTAAAAATATCTGTTCCAGCCATTGCCGGAGCAAGGTTAGTTGTATCGGACAGGGGTGACATTTTGTCGCCAAAATAAGCTCCTGAAATAATGGCGCCTGCTACTAAGCCTTCATTGAATCCCAATGCTTTACCAATTCCTAGCAGGGCGATACCTAGTGTTGCTATCGTAGACCAGGAACTCCCTGTTGCAACAGAAACCAAGGCGCTGACAATAATAGCAGCGAAAAGGAAAATGCTTGGGTTTATGATTTTCAAGCCATAGTAAATTAGTGCCGGAACAACCCCGCTTAATAACCATGTGCCAGCCAAGGATCCAATTAGGAGAAGTATGAGCATTGATGGCATAGCTGATCCAATGCTTTTTACAATGCTTATTCTTATACTTTTCCAGTTATGACCGAGAGAAATAGCAATTATTGAAGCTATAGTAGCCGACAAAAGAAGAACTATCTGATTAGCACCAGAAAGGGTGTCGTCACCAAATAGAATTACATTCAAGGCAAGTAAAGAAATAAGAAATATTATCGGTATTAGAGACTGGAATAATCCTGGTGTACGAATATTTTTTGTATGCATATCAGGCCCTCTCCATTCCAATGATAATTTGCTTGATACTTTCAAAACAGTCAGTCGTGGCTGAGCTGTCGTTAAATGCAAATGTTGCAGAAAAAGATATCGGTGGATTGACTCCTTTTAACTGTCCGGTTTTCAGTGCCTTTTGGAGTCTTTCTGCTGGGCTTTTTACCATAAATAAATGTAATTAATAAAGATGTGGTGTTTGGCTAAGTTAATAAATTTATTTATTTTGCTTAAAAGGATACGATTTAAAAAACATGACGGATAACCTTGACTTTTTTAAGATAAAACATAATGATACCAAGCCCGAAAAGGGGTTTGTTCTGGTGTCTGAACCCTTCCTGCAGGATATCTATTTCAAGCGATCTGTCGTTCTGATTACGGAGCATAATGAAGAGGGAACTATGGGTTTTGTCCTGAATAATCCCATTAAATCTGGAATTTCAGAAATTTTATCTGATTTCCCGGAAATTAATTCTCTTGTTGGTATAGGAGGGCCGGTGCATACAGATATAATTCACTACCTCCACACTGCGGGTGATCTGGTTCCGGGTAGTGTTCATGTTATGGAGGATTTGTATACGGGTGGGGATTTTGAAGTTCTGAGAAGCTTAGTAAGTGAAAATCTTATTAAGCATCAGGAAATAAGATTCTTCATAGGCTTGTCTTCCTGGTATGCAGGTCAGTTGGAAAGAGAACTCTCCGAAGACGCCTGGATGGTTACTTCGCTAGATCGGGATTCGATAATGAATATTGGTGACGGTAAGCTTTGGGAGCAGGTTTTAAAAAAGGAGGACAAGCAATATCAGATGTGGACAAAGTATCCAGAGAATCCATTAATGAATTAGCAAACTTTCTCCCAATCTTTGTTTATCAGGTTTACAAATAATTCTGCATATTTTCTGAAGAAGCGGTTTTCATTGTACGCAACAATCCATTTGATTCCAAAAATGTCATTGGCTAGGAACAGTTCATCAGCGTTGTCAAGATGAACAGGTTCAAGTTGGTCTGTTTCAATAAGCTGTAGCCCGATTTTAGGTGCATTTTGGCTAATGATCTGTCGAAGGGCTCTTGGGTAAGCGCCTATTTTCAAAGAAGGAGTGTACATTTTATTTTCTTTAACGATAAAAAGAGTTGAATCAATACCATCCACTATATTTTGGTTTACATTAGTTAGGTATCCAGCGTTGATTTTTTGTTTTTGCATCAAGCTATCAAATATGCTCACTCGCTGGTAGCTATTCATCAGACCCGACATAATCTCCACTCCTGGGTGGTGTGAATTTTTCAGCCAACCCAATTGTAAGCCTCTTTTGTTTAGTACATATTTTTCCTCCGGATATTCTTGGGTAAAGATAAATATGCCTGAAGGCTTGTTTGTAGATTTTTTTTCATCAGGAAAAATATAGAGCTTGATTAGAGCCCCTTTAAAAATACGGTTCCGTCGCAAGAGGCTACCTATCTCCTGAAGGAGAAATTCTTGCATGGACGCAGTTGTGTTTCTTATATTATTCAGATTAAGAAGGACTTGCAAAAGGTTGTATTGTTCGGGGTAAAAGGGTATTCTGGTACCTGATGTACGCCAAGAAAGATGTAATCCAAGGTCGGCATTTAAAAGGATATGGGAAATCAGGATTGGATCTGATATTATATCTTCAAATACGCCATTGTTATACCAGTATCTATTTGAGCCCATTTAGAATTGAAATGACATTAACTGTTGGATGAAATATGTGAAAAGCTCGGGTTTTAATAGTATTGGTAATATCAAACCATACAAAGCTCCGAAAAAGTGGGTGTCGTGAGCGATGTTATCGCTATTACGTTTACTCATTTGCCAGCTGTAGAGCAGGTAAAAAACGGCAAAAAGTATGCCTGGTATTGGAATTATGGCGAAGAAATATATTTTACTTAAGGGTGCCAGTAAGATACTGGTAAAAACCACTGCTGATACTGCTCCTGATGCGCCTACAGCATTATACATATAGTTGTTTCGATTATGTATCAGTGAGTAAATCGGTGATACAAGAATGGCTCCAAAATAAAGCAACAAGTTCAAGGGCAGGCGCACACTACCAAATAGCAGTGTAAAATATTTTTCCACACTGTGTGAAAACGACATGAGAACCAGCATGTTAATGATTAAATGTGGCCAGTTGGCATGTAAAAATGCATGGGAAACAATTCTGATATATTGTTTCCTATGAATAATCTGGTAGGGGTTAAACTGGTATCTGTAAAGTAGTTGAGGCGTTTTGAAAGCCAAAATTGAAGCCAGGGCGGTTAAACCAATAATTACTATAGTCATGATTTATTAATGCATAATTTTAAAAATCATTTCCTGGAGCAATTCATCACCAGGTACAGATGGATTGTTGTATCCTTTGGATTTCAAATCGTATTCACGGAGGATAGAAATTATTTCAACCACTTTTGTCCTTGAATAATTTTTTATGGCTAATTGGTAGTCTCCCACAAAAAAAGGAGGTATGTGCAGTGTTTTAGCGATAGTTGCATTACTCTCATTTTTCATGAAATGGACAGCGAGAACTTTAGAGAAAAAGTAAAACAAGGCACTAATGGTCATGTTGATATTATTGACCTTTTGGTTTTGTCCAAAATAGATAATAATTCGATTTGCCTTTACAACACTTTTTTTGGCCAGTGCTTTTGTTAATTCGAAATTATTAAACTCTTTACTAATACCTATGTTAGTTTCAACATGATCCGGTGTAATACGGTCGACTCCCTCAGGCAATGTCAAAAGCAGTTTATCCAGTTCGTGTGATATTTTTGCCAAATCACTACCAAGGTATTCTGTAAGCATTATTCCGGCAGATGGATCCATAGCCTTCTGGCGGTCTGCAAGGTACTTCTGTATCCATTTTGGAACCTGATTATCGTATATTTTTTTAGCTTCAAAGAGAACTCCGTTCTTAATAATGGTTTTATAAAGTTTCTTTCTTTTATCAAGCGTTTTATACTTGTATGCAATAACCAGTATGGTGCTAGGGGACGGACTTTGAGCATAGAAGTTCAGTCTGTCTATATCTGCAAGATTTTGTGCCTCCTTAACAATAACCAGGTTGTAATCAGCACCCATAGGAAATCGTCTGGCTGTGCTATCGATCGTGTTAACATCGGAGTCTTTTCCATAGAGGATATTGAGGTTGAATGGTTTTTGTGTTTCATCCAATACACTTGATGCCAGTAAGTCGGTGATTTTATCGATGAAGTATGGTTCTTCACCCATAAGAAAATACAGAGGTTTAAAAATCTTATTTTTTATATCTGACAGAATCTGGTCATAACTCATCATACTCCTTAAAATTTCAAATGTTTAACAGAACTACTGCCTTGAATAATTTTATTAAGGGATTTAATCCCTATCAATAGGTGGTCTTTAACAAAATTTTTGGTCACCTCAATATCGCTTTCGCTAGTTTTTACACCTGCAGAAATCATTGGTTGGTCACTGACTAGGAGTAATGCCCCTGTGGGTATTTCGTTATAAAAGCCAACAAGAAATATTGTTGCGGTTTCCATATCAATTGCCATGGCCCGGGTTTTCATGAGATATTTTTTAAATCTATCATCATACTCCCAAACTCTTTTATTTGTTGTGAAGACTGTTCCTGTCCAATAGTCACGGCCATAATCCCTTGTGGTTGAGGAAACTGCTCTTTGCAACATAAATGCGGGAAGGGCAGGTACTTCAGGAGGGAGGTAATCATCTGATGTTCCTTCACTACGAATTGCTGCAATAGGTATAATCAGATCGCCAAGTTTGTTTTTCTTTTTTAATCCTCCACATTTACCCAGGAACAAGCAGGCCTTTGGATGTATTGCACTTAGGAGGTCCATTATTGTTGCAGCATTTGGTGATCCCATGCCGAAATTAATGATACATATATCCCCAGCAACTGCGTTAGGCATTGGCACATCCATCATTGGTTTAACATTGTTCTCCTCCGCGAACAGTTCAACGTAGTTACTGAAATTTGTAAGAAGGATGCATGATCCAAAATCCTCCAGCTTTCTGCCTGTATATCTAGGCAGCCAGTTTTCAACGATCTCTTTTTTTGTTTTCATTATTTACCGATCCTTTAATTGACGGGATGAAATATGGACTTATCTTTGCTATCAGGATTTCAATTATGAAGCGTTTAAATTTACCAACTTATTCTTTCAATATAAAATCGGAAAAGGATAGTCATGAAATTTTTGATCCTTGCAGGTCGAAATGGGTTGTTTTGACACCTGAAGAATGGGTAAGGCAGAATATTATTAAGTATCTGACAGAAGAGTTAGGCTATCCTATTGGGCTTATTGCCACAGAAATGTCGATCAAGTTAAGTTCGAGGATTCGTCGTTGTGATATTGTTGTACATAGTAGAGACGGTCAGCCTGTGCTTATTGTAGAATGCAAGGCACCTGAAGTAAGCTTGAATCAGAATTCATTTGATCAGGTAAATAGATATAACTGGGCTCTTGGAGTTCCATTTCTAATAATAAGCAATGGCTTAGTTCATTTTTGTTTGGAAAGAAAGGGTGATTCATTTTTTTTCAGGAAAAGTTTTCCTGATTTTGATTATCTGGATAGCCAATCCTGATGTAGTAGTTGGTAGGAATATTCGTCTACCCATCCTTTTGAAGTTCGAATCCAGTCTTTTTTTGATCCAATTTTTGTGAATCCTGCTCTGCTAAATAGTTTCTGACTCGAGATATTAGTTTCCAGGATATTGCAATAGACCTGATTTAACATCAGGATTGAAAAGCAATATTCCAGCAAAAGCTCCAGGGCTTCACCAGCATATCCTTTTTCTCTGTCAGCCTTATTTCCGATTAGCACTCCAATACCTGCTCTTTGGTGAAAAGGGTCAAAGTCAAACAGGTCGATAAAACCAACAGTGCGCTTGCTTTTTTTTAGAGTTATGACCAGCCTGAGTTGTTTGATCTGATAAATATCCAGATGAGAGTCATCAAGATATTTTCGCAAAATGGTTTTTGAAAAGGGGGTCAGCATTTTGCTTACCTGCCAATTTTCGGGGTCATTTTCCCATTCATATAGCAGCTCGAGATCGTCAGTCTCCAGTGCTCTTAGAATAAGCAGTTTACCTTCTAGTGAATTCACCTTGTCAGAGTTTTTGCAAGTCTTCAATTTTCTTCGCAAATGCTTGGCCGAAGCCCTTCTTTTTCAGAAAGGCTTTGCCGGATTCTGCATCTTCCTTACTATCATAAACGCCATAGGTATATCGAAAGTAACCATCCTTGCCGCGGAAGAGTTTAAAATCCCCCAATCCTTTTAAATCGGATTCGGGTAATTCTTTTTTTGAGGCAACGAACTGCAATGTCCACTTATTTGGTGAAATAATTGGCTTGTTGCTTATGATTTTGTCAGTTTCAGTAAGCTCGCTTCCCTCAGGTTTTTTCTCACTATTAATTCTTAGCTTAATTAAGCGTTCAGGGTCTGAAGGTGACTCTCCGGTAAACAGGCGATAGGATTCAATGCCAGCCTCAAGAAAGGTGTTTCTAAGCTCTGCAATTCTCAGTTGAAAAATTGAATCCGGTTCTTCGGGAACCCAAACAGACAGGTCTTTAAAGTTTGAAAGAGTGTTTATTAAATCTTCCAGTGCCTTCTGATTTGATGGGATATCTGAGTCGTAATTGTAGGAAAGTTCAATATTGTTAATCAGTCCTTCGGGAAGTTGGATGGTGTACTCCCACTCTTCCTCGAGATTTGTTGGGACAATAAATTGGGTATAATAAGGGAATAAGCCCTCTTTTTCAAGAATTAATCCAAAGGATTTTCCTTTTTCAAGCGTAAAGAGGTATTCACCAAGGTCATCCACGGGTATTGTTTCAAGGATTTTTGCTCTCTGGGGATCTAAGAGGGAAATTGATGCGTTGTTTATTACTTCACCAGAAGGATCCAGTATTTGACCAAATACCAGTATGTTGTTTGGCTTGAGCCTAATCAGTTTTTTTTGGTCGCGGTAGTTCTGTCCATGAACAGTGATGGACATGAAACCAATTAGTACAAGCAGAAATATGATAGATTTTTTGGAACGGCCCATAATCTTTTTGGGTCTTTTTTATGATGTAAAAGTACAAAAATATGTGGTTCCAGCTTAATGTGATTGCTTATGAATTGAGATACCTCAAGTTCATAAGAATAATTGAAAGATCCCGACCTGGATGATAGTCTTTTGCATAGGAGAGGTTTTTTTCCATCAGAGTTCTGCTGTCAGTTTTTTCATCTGGATTTATTTCCGCAATATTTTTTTCAGGAATCAGTACTGCCTTTTTAATTTTTGGCAGAAGTTTCATTTCTGGATCATCAAGCTGGAAATAGCCCACCCATGTTTTTTTACCTACGAGAACAGAAAAGGCATTGCGGATAATTTTTCCCGGATGGGGTAAGTAGATCCAAATCGACAGAGGCAGGCTTAAGATGAGGATAAGAGCTACACCAATATCGATTAGTCTTTTAAGCCTTTTGTTTGATTGTTCGGCTATTGAACTCAGGCTGATCACATATAGGTCTCCAGCTGTGTTTACTGAATTGCTCCCAATAATTGAGGGGCTTTCGGGCGGCGCAATTTTATAATCTTTCTGGAGACCTGTAAGCGCCAGCATATGGTGGATTATCTCTCGGGTACTCAGATCGTTGGCTGAGAAGATCAACTCATCAATTTTATTGATGCTAACAATTTCCTTCATTTGAGTGATATCGCCAAGAGAGCCAGAACCTGAATCGTTGACATCAGGTTTGACGCGTCCGATTATTTCTACAGATAGTGATGTTTGTTTCAGAAGGTTATTGATACGATTGTATTCATTTTCTCTACTAACGATAAGGACTCTTTTTTTCTTTCCCAGATTGAGTTGAAATGCCTTCCATCCCAGGGTATGAAAAATGAATCTCATCAGGTTTAGCCATATGAGGTTCCATGCTGTTCCGAAAAGTATGAGTGCTCTTGAAAACCTATAAGCTTCGGGAAGGAGCGAGTACGCGACCAGTATTATGGCTGTGCCTACCAGGATCCCTCTTGTTAGTTTTTTTATGTTCAAGGGTTTGTCGTATCCACCGGAAAAGAAAATGCTGATGAGCCAAATCAGGATATATGCGCCGAAAAATATTTTAAGAACCTCAGGTGGATGGCCACCTCCATCGGGGAATTTATGTGCTTCCCAAATTGGATTAATTGAAATGAGTCCAATAATTGCAATTGCTGCATCCAGAAGTGGCATTAGTATTCGGTTTAAAAAGCGATGTATCAGGGAGAGGAAGGCCCTGAAATATATTGCAGCTCTTATAGAGAGAGAGAATATTCTTGCATTTTTTGGACTGAAATGTTTTTGGGCAAAGATTATCATGGCTTGATAAAAGACCAATACATAATTTATGCTTCCTTTTTTTGTGCTTTCTCCCTTGTAGTGTATTATGGTTGTTTTGGGGAAATAGTAATTTTTATAGCCGGCTAGAGTAATTCGGTATGAAAGATCTATATCTTCGCCATACATAAAGAACGTTTCATCCAGCAATCCCGCTTTATCCAGTGCTTTTTTTCTAAGAAGCATAAATGCTCCTGGTAGAACATCCACTTCATTAATCTCATTTTTATCGAGGAAGCCAAGATGGTATTTTCCGAATTTTTTAGATTTAGGAAAGAGTGATGCTAGGCCAAAAATTTTGTAGAACGATACCCAGGGAGTTGGGAGGGCTCTTTTTGATTCGGGGAGGAAATGACCTTTACCGTCAATCATTTTCACACCCAGGGAACCGGCATCTTGATTTTCGTCCATGAAGTCGATTATTTTTTCAAAAGTATCCTCTTCAACCACTGTATCAGGGTTTAGCAGAAGGATATATTCTCCCTTAGCGATTCGTATGGCTTGGTTGTTTGCTTTGCTAAAGCCCAGGTTTTCTTTATTTTCTATAAGTTTGACATCTGGAAATTTTTGCTCAACCATAGAGCATGATCCATCTAGAGAATTATTATCCACCACAAAAACCTCGGTCATTTCCGGTTTCAGAGCTTTCTCCACGGAGTGCAGGCACTGTTCCAAAAAGAAACGTACATTATAATTAACAATAACTATTGATAGCCGGGGCTTAGTCATTTTTTTGATGGGTTAATTTTTAAGTGAATTATTAAAAGGTGTTCTGTTCATAATGGATCGACCGAGTGTGATTTCATCTGTATATTCCAAATCGTCACCGATTGCTACTCCACGTGCAAGTGTAGTTATTTTGATATCCAAATCAGCCAGTTTTCTGTAAATATAGAAATTTGTTGTGTCTCCTTCCATTGTCGCGCTTAAACCCAGTATGATTTCATCCACTTCACCCTCACTGCATCTATCTATCAGAGATCGGATGGTTAAATCTGAAGGTCCGATGCCATCCATTGGTGAAATTATACCACCAAGGACATGATATAAGCCATTAAATTGCCTGGTAGCTTCAACGGCCATAACATCTCTAATATTCTCCACTACACAAAGTATTCTTGTGTTTCGGGATTTATTTTTGCAGATAGAGCATACCTCTTGGTCGGAAATGTTATGGCAAATATTACAATGGTGTATCTCTGATTGCATTACACGAATGCTTTCAGTAAAGAGTTCAACCTCTTCTGAGGGTTGTTTAAGGAGGTGCAGAACTAGCCTAAGAGCTGTTTTTCTGCCAATACCCGGCAGTTTAGCAAACTCACCAACAGCCTTTTCCAGTAATTTTGATGTATATTGATTATGATCCATCTATTTTATGCTTAGATGCAAATTTAACACCTGCTGGGCTAAACGCAATTTTTTTGTGTCTATTTGTTTTTGTATCCTTGCATCAAGCCCAGATCCGAGTGTTATGAAGCCTATATTTGTTATGCTGGTTTTTGCCGGTTATTTTGCATTTCTCCTTATTATTTCAAGGATTACAAGTAGAAAAGCTGACAGTGCTTCCTTTTTTATTGGCAACAGGAAATCTCCATGGTATGTTGTTGCATTTGGTATGATAGGTGCATCTCTTTCCGGAGTGACCTTTATTAGTGTACCTGGATGGGTACTGACCAGTGAGTTTGCTTATATGCAGATGGTTTTAGGGTATTTGATAGGTTATTTGGTAATAATTCTCCTTCTTCTTCCTTTGTATTATAGTCTGAATCTCACGTCAATTTATACTTATCTCAACAAGAGATTTGGTTTTTGGTCTTATAAAACTGGCTCGGGATTTTTCCTGATATCCAGGACTATAGGTGCATCTGCTCGTTTATATATAGTTGCTACTGTTCTTCAGTTTACAGTTTTTGATGCATGGAATATCCCCTTTGCAGCAACTGTTTTAATTATTATTGGCTTGATTTTTCTGTATACCTATCAGGGTGGTATTAAGACGATAATCTGGACGGATACTCTTCAGACCTTCTTCATGCTTTCCGCTCTGGCATTAACTCTAATATTTTTAGGCAAGGAGTTAGGTTTTTCGATGCCTGAGCTTTTCAAGGAGGTGAGGAGAGGTGATTCGGCACAGATATGGTTTTTCAATGATTTTGCCGGAGACAAGCGTCATTTTATCAAGTACATTATTGGAGGTGCTTTCATCACTCTTACGATGACAGGTTTAGATCAGGATATGATGCAAAAGAATTTGAGTTGCAAAAATCTTAAGGATGCCAGAAAGAATATGTTTTGGTTCAGTGTTGCTCTGGTGCCTGTCAATCTTTTATTTCTTTTTCTGGGTGGAGCTTTAGTTCTTTATGTAAAGCAATCAGGCATGAGCATTCCCGAAGTTTCGGATAATTTGTTTCCAATGGTTGCTACCCAGTCTGGTTTGCCAGCTGTTGTTGGACTAGTATTTCTGATAGGACTTATAGCCGCTGCTTTTTCAAGTGCTGATTCTGCCCTTACATCTCTTACTACTTCCATAACTGTTGATATTTTGGGAAAGGAAAATGCACCGGAGAAGGAGATTACCCGTACAAGGTATAGAGTTCATTTTACACTTTCGCTTGTTTTATTGGCTGTAATATTATTATTCAGGGCCCTTAATGATCGCAGTATTATTGATACCCTTTTTACTCTGGCAGGATTTACCTATGGACCTTTATTAGGTTTGTATGCCTTTGGTTTATTTACCAGGCTTGATATTCGGGATAAGTATGTTCCTTTTATTGCGATTTTTGCGCCCATAGTCACTTATATTCTGCAGGTAAATTCTCAAAAATGGTTTAATGGCTATGTTTTTAGTTTTGAGCTACTTCTAATAAATGGCTTTGTGACATTTCTACTCCTCTGGTTGAGCTCAATAAAAAAAGGGCACACCACCTTTAAAGAGTGATGTGCCCATGAAGAGGCACGCCTGGAATCTTAAGTGTCTTATTGATTCATTGCGAATATTTCCTTGACAATATTATCATATTTCTCGTAGATTATTTTTCGCTTCAATTTCAATGTAGGTGACAATTCTCCTGTGGCAGTTGACCATTCATCAGGAACGAGTCTAAAACGTTTAATTTGCTCATGTGGAGCCAGTTCTTTATTGGCTGTATTGATCTCCTCATTGAAACGTTCAATAATGCTTTGCTTGTTAACGAGTTCATTATTATTAACATAATGGATACCTTTCTTTGCACAATAATCATGAAGGAATCTAAAGTTAGGCATTATCAGAGCTGAGGTGAATTTTTGATTTTCGCCAATAACCATTAATTGTTCTATAAAGAAAGACTCTTTTAGTTTATTTTCAATCATTTGAGGAGCTACATACTTGCCACCAGAATTCTTGAATATCTCTTTTTTCCTGTCAGTAATCTTAAGGAATTCACCGTCGACGAATTTTCCAATATCTCCTGTGTGGAACCAGCCATCTTTATCAATCACCTCTTTTGTTTGTGCTTCATCTTTTAGGTAGCCCATCATGATATTGGGTCCTTTAGCAAGTATTTCCCCATCTTCGGCAATTTTAACCTCTACGCTTTTTATAACTTTACCTACCGTGCCAAATTTATTATTTGGATAATCTCTTTCATTAGCTGAAATAACCGGAGAGGTTTCGCTAAGGCCATATCCTTCCTGTATGGGTATTCGGGCTGCTGTAAAAACACGGGCAATACGTGGTTGAATAGCTGCACTTCCTGTAATCACCATTTTCACGTTTCCTCCAAGTCCTTCCCTCCATTTTGAAAAAATTAATTTATTGGCAATTTTTAGTTGAGTCTCATACCACCAGCCGTTTGCACGATTGTGTTCGTATCGGTTACCAAGGTTAACAGCCCAGAAGAACAATTGTCTTTTTATTCCTTTCAGCGCTTTCCCTTTGGCTATTATCTTGTCGTACATTACCTCCAATATTCTAGGTACAACAATAAATCCACCCACTTTAAGATCTTTAAGGTCGCGCCCAATAGTTCCAAGGTTTTCAGCATAGTACAATCCATATCCTTGCAATTGGTATGCATAGTGAACGGTTCTCTCAAAGATATGGCAGAGAGGTAAGAAGCTTAAGACTTTTTCAGTATTCTCCAATGAAAGAAGGTATACAGCGTCCATCAGGTTTGATGAAACGTTTTTATGTGAGAGCATTACGCCTTTTGATCTACCAGTTGTTCCTGATGTGTAGACTATTGTAAAGAGGTCGTCAGGCAAAATGCTTTCTTTAATCTTCTCTAGATCATTTTTATATTTACTTTCAAACTCTTCTCCTAAATCGATTATTTCTCTCCAGTTGGCTGCTTCTTCCACTTGGTTGAAAGTAAAGATCTTTTCAATATTAGGTGTTTCCGGTATAATGTCGCTGAATTTTTTAAATAATTTAGCGTCAGACACTACCACTAACTTTGCTTCTGAGTGTTCTAAAATGTATTTAGTTTCTTCGTCGCTCAATGTAGGGTAGATAGGCACATGTACTACTCCTATCTGCATCATTCCAATATCCAGAAAATTCCATTCTGGTCTATTGTTGGATGCAGTTAAGATCTTATCTCCTTTTTTAAATCCCATCGACAGAAGACCGTAGCTCATCAGGTTGGCCAGCCTTTTATATTCTTCTGTTGAATAGGTTTGCCATTCATTATTCATTATGCCACCCAGAGCATCTTCTCTGGGATATGTTTCTAACTGGTAATCCAGTACTTCAAATACTCTGGTAATATCCATTAAATTAGTTTTAAGGTTTTTACTAGGATTTATATCATTAAGGCATTTATTTCTTCCATTTGCGACTGGCTAAATGGCTCCAGTTCGATTAATTTGAGGTTGTATTCTAGTTGTTCAAGAGAACTAACTCCCACTAATACTGATGTTACAAATGAATGACTTTTAACCCAGTTTAGTGCAAGTTGAGCTATACTAAGGCCCATTTCTTCAGCCAAAGAATTTAACTTCATTACTTTATTCACTATTGCATCGCTCACCTGGTCTTTTTGGAGGAAGCCATA
>CAYUNU010000009.1:19445-20823 GCA_964446195.1 uncultured Porphyromonadaceae bacterium
GGAGTTTTCCGGAATACCATTGAGATATTTGTCTGTCAGTAATCCTTGGGCAAGAGGAGAAAAGGCGATACACCCTATCCCTTGTCGGGATAAAACTTTATTTAGGCCCATTTTAGCTTCAGGCATCAATAACGAGAATTTCACCTGATGTATCAAGCAAGGGCATTTCATTTCGTTAAGGATTTCGGATGCTCTAACTGTTTCCTCGGGAGGGTAATTACTAATTCCTGCATAAAGAGCTTTTCCGCTATTCACAGCAGTACAGAGTGCTCCCATTGTTTCTTCAAGTGGAGTATCCGGATCATAGCGATGTGAATAGAAGATATCCACATAATCCAATTTCATTCTCTGAAGGCTTTGGTCCAGCGAAGACAGCAGATATTTTCGGGATCCCCATTCTCCGTAAGGGCCGGGCCACATCAGGTATCCTGCTTTGGTGCTAATAATCAGTTCATCCCGATATTTTTTAAGATCAGAATGAAATATTTTCCCAAAATTACTTTCTGCTGATCCGGGAGGAGGACCGTAATTATTAGCCAGATCCATATGGGTAATTCCCTGATCAAAAGCCTTGAGTACCATTTCTCTGGCTTTTTCGAAGGGATCAACCCCACCGAAATTATGCCATAAGCCCAGGGACAGAACAGGCAGTTTTATGCCGCTCCTGCCGCATCGTTGGTACAACATCTTTTTATATCGCTCTGGGGAACTGGTATATGTCATAGTATAAAATATAAATCACCTAATATAGGAATTTTATAATAATGATAAATGTCATGCTATATCTGAAAGTAATATAAAAATTCGTATTTTGGCTAGTTGTTTTATTTAAAATACATTCTCTAAATGACTGAAGATCAAAGAATAAGTTTTGTTATTCATGGGAAAATCCATGGGAGAAAGAAAATAGTAAAAGAGCTTCAGTATTTTTTTTCAGAAGAGTTTGAGTTAAGGTTTTATGAAACGCAGCAAGCTCGCCATTCTGAGGGCTTAGCAATTCAGGCACTTACGGATGGGTGTGATTACCTAATTGCTGTTGGAGGAGATGGAACCCTCAATGAGGTGGTTAATGGTTTTATGAAGTCGGGAGGTAGAGAAAAGCATAAGGCTGTTTTGGGAGTTCTGCCATGGGGAACTGGCAATGATTTTGTCAGAACTGTTGGTGTTAGTCGATCCGTTGAGGAATTAAAGGCTTACATCATGAATGGTAGTATTAGAAACATTGATGCCGGCAAGATTTTGGTTGGAGAGAAGGATGGTGACAATACGGTTGTGTACTTTGACAATATTGCAGATGCGGGTTTTGGGGCTGAGGTAGTAACTGAAGTCAATGGAGTTAAATTACGGAAGAAAATTTTGGGAGGGACCTTAACTTTTT
>CAYUNU010000009.1:20833-24596 GCA_964446195.1 uncultured Porphyromonadaceae bacterium
GGCTATTTTATTTAAGTTCTTCACTTATAAGCATAAGAGGATGCGTGTTACATGGGATGGTTTCAGTTGGGAGGGACCTGTTCTGGCTTTGGTTGTGGCAAACGGGCAATTTTTCGGATCAGGTTATGGGATTGCTCCTGATGCCAGTATTGATGACGGTAAATTTCAAGTTGTTTTGGCGGGTAATGTGTCTATGTTGGATTACTTTAAGAATTTTGGTAATCTTAGGAAGAGCAAGCGTATTGTTTTGGATGATTTGACCTATCATGTTACAGATCATGTTATGGTCGAGCCTCTTGATGGGGATAAGGTAATTATTGAGGCAGATGGTGAGATTCATGGAGTGGCACCTCTGCATTTTCATTGCATACCCAAAGCGCTTCCTTTTCTTATGCCCAATTAGGATAGTTTTCGGGCTGCTCTTCTTTTCTGTCTGATAACCTTCCTTTTTTTTGGAGGACGATAAATTGATCTGGTTAGTTTCTCGTATTTCTGTGTCACAAATAGTCGTCTGACTTTTAATGTAGGGCTTAGTTCTCCGGTTGGGACTGACCATTTATGATGTACTAGTCTGAATTCTTTTATTTGCTGTGTTTTGCCGAGTCGTTTATTAAGGCGATTAACTTCTTTTTCGATCAATCTAACCACTTTGGGCATTTTTATCAGGTCTCTTTGGGAGCTAAATCGAATTTTCTGGTTATCAGCCCAATTTCTTAGGTATTCAAAATTTGGTGTTATTATTGCTCCCGGAAATTTTTGGTTTTCTCCCACCACAAGCATGTTGTCAATCAGGGATGATTGCACGAACACTTTTTCTATAGCAAGTGGAGCTATATATTTTCCTCCTGATGTTTTAAAAATCTCTTTTTTCCTTCCTGTTATAGTAAGAAAGCCATCTTTGTCAATTTTCCCTATGTCGCCAGAGCAAAACCATCCATCTTCGCTAAAGCTTTCCGCAGTTGTTTCTGGTTCTCTAAAGTAGCCCATCATAACATTTGGCCCTTTAATCTGTATTTCTCCATCCGGAGCTATTCGAGCCAGTACGCCCTCCAGGGGTTTCCCCTGTGTGCCGGGCTTAATGAAACCGGGGTGAGTGAAATGATTAATACTTATCAGCGGAGATGTTTCCGTCATTCCATAGCCCTCATGAATTGGGAAGCCAGCTGCCAAGAACAATTTGAGTACTTTTTCATCGAGGAAGGCCCCGCCACAAGCAATGAATTTCTTGGGTCCGCCCAGGGCTTTCCGCCAATGGATAAAAATCCACTGGTCGGCTCTTTCCAGTCGTTTTTTCAACCATGGGCCTGGGTTCACCTTATACTTTCCTGCAACATTCATGGCCCAATTGAACATCCATCTCTGGCGACGATTTAGATTGCTCGCATTTTCAAGTATCTTCTCAAGAATTTTTTCTAAAACTCTGGGTACAGCTACAAAACCTTGAGCTCTTGAATCCCTAAGGTCTTGCAGAACGCTGGTCCAGTTGCGGGCATAGAATATTCTAACACCTGTGTATTGGTACACATAGTTGACCATTCTTTCTGTTATATGGCAGAGGGGGAGGATACTTAGCGCTCTATCTCCATTTTCCATTGGAAAAATATCCTTAACGGCTTTAATATTGGATAGTATATTGCTATGGGACAGCATTACTCCTTTAGGTTTTCCTGTTGTGCCAGAAGTATAGATCAGTGTCAGGAGATCTTCCGGCCTGACCTGATTTTTTCGTTTTGTAAACTCTTCGATTGTTGCAAGCTGACTTTTTTTTGTAATTAATTCCATCCAGTAGGGACACTCATTAATTTTGTCGAAGCTATAGATTGCTTCGAGAGTGTTAATTTCCTCCAGTAGTGGTGTAAGTTTTTTGGCGAGTGCAGTACTTGACACAAATAGGATCCTGGTTCCTGCATGAATAAGGATATATCTGAATTCCTCCAGGCTTATTGTTGGATAAATTGGTACATGGACCATACCGGCCATTGCAGAAGCCATATCTACAACATTCCATTCCCATCTGTTATTCGAAACGGTTGCTATTCGGTTGCCCTTGTCAAGCTTTTTTATAAAAGCTCTCGCTAAGTAGCTGGCATTCTTCCGATAATCCTTCAAGCTCAAATATTTCCAACCACGGTAACTTCTTTGAGCAAATACCTCACGCTCCGTATCCTTGTCGGGGTATTGCTCCAGTAGATCAAATATTCGGCTAATATCCTCCAAATCAGCTATCCTTGAAAATTAAATTGTAGGCACTATTTATAGCTTCTTGCAATTTTTCCGGATCTTTTCCTCCAGCTGTTGCAAAGAATGGTTGTCCACCACCACCTCCTTGAAACAGTTTTGCTGCTTCTCTGACTACCTGACCTGCGCTCCAGTTGTTTGTTTTTATAAGATCATCACTAATCATGATACTTAAATTTGGTTTGTCATTTATTATAGCGCCAAGGATCAGAACAATGTTTGTTTTTTCTCCTCTTATTTGAAATGCCAGATCGCGTATATGAGCAGCATTCTGTATATCAACGATTGATTTAATAAGTTGAGTATCTCCTATCAATTCAATATTATTATAAAGATCGGCTTTTAAAACCCTTAGTTTATCTTTTTCATGTTTCTGCAGGTCTTTTTTCAGTAGGGCATTTTCTTCGATAATCTGTCTGATGGTATCGACCAGTTCGGTATTGTTTTTGAAAAGCCCCATTATTCCGTTTAAGGTTTTGCTGCGTTCGTGGATCCATTCTTCCACCTTTGGCCCGGTGACTGCTTCTATTCTTCTGATTCCAGCTGCTATTGATCCTTCGGAAGTTATTTTCAACATACCTATCTCACCAGTAGCACTTACATGTGTTCCTCCGCATAGTTCCACTGAATCTCCAAATTTTATAACCCTCACCAGATCGCCATATTTCTCACCGAATAAAGCAATTGCACCCATGGATATTGCTTCATCCATAGGTACATCTTTGTGTTCTGAGAGTGATATATTGCTCCTTATCAGGTGATTAACAATCTTTTCGATTTCCTCAATCTGATCATCTGAAAGCTTCTCGTAGTGGGAGAAGTCAAATCTCAAGTGATTATGGTTCACTAAAGAACCTTTTTGTTCGACATGATCACCCAAAACATTTCTAAGAGCATGGTGCAAAAGGTGGGTTGCTGTATGGTTCCTCATAGTGTCTTTACGCTTTGAGGGGTTTACCTTGGCTATAAAACTACCAGACAGGTCTGTTGGGAGTTTACTTACCTTATGAATTATAACATTGTTTTCCTTTTGTGTATCCAGAACCTGGATTTTTTCGCCATTATGTTCAATTGTCCCAGTATCACCTACTTGTCCACCACTTTCGGCATAGAATGGAGTATAGTTAAAAACCAGATGGTAGAGAGTTTTTGATTTTGTGCTTACTTCCCTGTATCTCACGATCTTAACCGTTGATGAAATATGGTCATAACCAATAAATTCCTCTAAACCATCAGTCAGTAAAACTGTCCAGTCAGTAGTTTCCTGTTCGGCGGCAGAACGTGATCGAGACTTTTGCTTGGTCATTTCTTCTTCGAATTCTCTGAAGTTCACAGAGTATCCTTTTTCATGGAGTACTAGCTCGGTGAGATCGAGCGGGAAGCCAAAAGTATCATATAATTCAAAAGCCTGTTTTCCACTAACAACTTTCAAATCTAATCCTTCATGGTTTTTAATTATCTGGTCTAATCTTATTATGCCTGCTTCGAGGGTTTTTAGAAAGGCACTTTCTTCTTCAGTGATAAC
>CAYUNU010000010.1:0-3398 GCA_964446195.1 uncultured Porphyromonadaceae bacterium
TCCTCGGATTATTTCTTGGCCTATCGGTCAATTCACAGATCAAAACAACTATCCCTTTACATCCTGATGTAAAACATGGAGTTTTGGAAAATGGGATGAATTATTACATCCTCCACAATGAAGAGCCTAAGGAAAGGGCTAGCTTTTACTTCGTACAGAATGTGGGCGCGATCCTTGAGGAAGATAATCAAAACGGACTTGCCCACTTTCTGGAACACATGGCCTTTAACGGCACTCAGCATTTTGAAGGAAAAGGAATCATCCATTTTCTTGAGCAACATGGCGTCCGCTTTGGCTATGAGATAAATGCATACACAGCACAAGATCAAACAGTTTATAACCTTAGCAATATCCCTATTAATGCTGGCGAAGGCCTTCTGGATTCCTGCCTGCTAGTGCTGCATGACTGGTCGGGTTACCTTCTTCTGAAAGAAGATGAGATAGAAGCTGAACGAGGTGTTATTCATGAAGAATGGAGAACTCGTCGGAATTCACAATTCAGACTACAGAGCCAAACGAGCAAGGTGCTTTTTAAAGACTCAAAATATGCTATCAGGGATGTAATTGGCGACCTGGATGTTATCGATAATTTTGAACCTGAAACTCTTAGAGAGTATTACAAAACATGGTACAGACCTGATCAACAAGCCGTTGTTGTTGTTGGAGACATAGATGTTAATGTAGTTGAGCAAAAAGTCAAAGAACTATTCTCACAAATACCGCTGAGAGAGAACTTGCCTGATAGAGAGTATTTCACTGTACCAGACAACGAAGAATTACTTTTCTGTAAAGCCACTGACCCCGAGGCACAGTTTATGGCGATAATCTTGTTTTACAAGCATGCTGCCCCTAAAATCAGGAATGAGAAAACTAATCGTGACGACATGATCAGAACACTGTACTCTCAAATGATCAATACCAGATTCCAGGAGCTATCACAAAATCCTGAAAGTAACAGCTTGATGGCAATGACCGTTTTTATGCCTTTAACAAGACAAACAAATGGATTTGCACTTCAGACAGTACCAAAAGAAGGTAAGGGAAAAGAATCATTTGAAGAGTTACTGACAGGTGTTGAGAGAGTTAAAAGAGATGGGTTTGAACAGGCCGAACTGGATAGAGTAAAACTACAGCTTGAAAGTCAGTTCGAGAATTTCTATCAAAACAGAGATGAAATTACCCACGATAACTGGGCGACACAATTAGGCAACCATTTTCTTCAAGGCGAACCTGTCTTTGATCCAAAAGATGAGTATGATCTGTCCATGAACACATTGAAATCAATTACCTTGAATGATGTAAATGAAATGGCTAAAACTCTTCAACCTGATAATAACCAGATATTAATCGTACAAGGGCCGGAAAAAGAAGGGATGGTTTTCCCAACACAAAAAGAGCTTGAAGATGTGATGACTAAGGTAAAATCTTCGAAAATTGAAAAGTACGAAGATAACGTAGGATCGCAGCCTCTCATCAGTGATGATCTAAAAGGTAGTGAAGTAATTGAGGAATTTTCCCTGCCAGGTATAGATGCAAAAGGATTTGTTCTAGGCAATGGTGCCAAGGTAGTTATGATGCCAACCGATCACAGTGAAGATGAAATTATTTTCTCAGCATTTAGTTTTGGGGGCACATCCCTTTTACCAGTTGAAGATCTATACTCAGCTAATATTGCTACTTCAATCGCTCAGCAATCAGGATTAGGTGAGTTTGACATGATCCAGCTTCAGAAGAAATTAAGTGGTAAAATGGCCAGAGTTAATCCAACGCTAAATGAATTGACAGAAGGACTCTCAGGCTCCTCAAATATCAAAGATATTGAAACCATGCTTCAGCTATGTTATATGAAGTTTGAATCACCTCGTTTCGATAAAAAAGCGTACCAGGTTTTTGTTAATCAGATGGAAACTATCATGAGTAACCTTAAAGCAGATAATAACCAGGCCCTGCAGGATACCATTGCATTGGTTTCTTCAAATCACAGCCCCAGAACAATCACACTAAATGATGATTTTCTGAAGAATATTGATTTCAACAAGATTGAGGAGATATACAGACAAAGATTTCACAATGCTTCTGACTTCACCTTCGTTCTGGTTGGAAATGTTGATATAGAAAGAGATCTTCCTCTGGTAAAAAAATACATTGGAAGTATAGGTACTGAAAACAGCAAAGAAACTTATATCGACCATGATATGGGACCTGCCGATGGTGAATCGAAGGTTCATTTTGAACGTGAGATGGAAGTACCTAAAACAAGCATTTTCACAAGTCTTTCTGGTGACATGAAATTCAGTCGGAAAAACCAGCTTTGTGTTTCAGCTATCGGCAAGCTTCTGGATAAGAGGTACATGGAGACTATCCGTGAAGAAGAAGGAGGATCGTACGGTGTAAGCGTTGGAGCATCGCTGGGGCGTATCCCCGAGCCCGAATACACCCTGGTTATTCAGTTCGACACCGACCCTGAGAAAAAAGACAGATTATTGGAAATCGTTCATCAGGAGATGCAAAAAATAAGTAAGGATGGAGCAAATTCTCAGGATTTAGAGGAGGTTAAAAAAGCCATCATCAAGGTTCGCAAGGAGCAGCTTGACAAAAATGGATTCTGGCTTGGTGCTATTCAAACAAGCCTTATGTACGACGAGGATTTCCTCTCTATGGATGATTATGAAGCTCTAGTAAATTCCATTACCACTAAAGACATCAAGAAAATAGCTAAGAAGATGTTCTCCAAGCCTGATGTTGTTGAGGTGATGATGAATCCGAAGGGGTAATAAGAGACATGAAAGTTTTGTTGGATCGAGATTTGGATATACTGTATAATGTAGAAACAAGGATATTGCAGCTTCAAGTTGGGAAAATCTGTTATTCCCCCCTTTCCTGGTTTAAGGAAAGGGGGGTTAAGGGGGATAGGTTAAACTCACACGGAACGCGTCTCTACCTCACCTCTATCTCATCGCAAAACAACCAGGCTTTGCCCCCTTCACCAGCATGGCCCTTAGGACAATTTCCTATAGACTTAGCTGTGACGCGGACGAACCTGGCTGTTCGTGGCCCGGAGGTTTTAAATTCCTTTCTTTTGGCACTTGCCTGATCCCAATGCTCGAGGTTTTTTTCTCCGCCCCAGTACTGGTAATTTCTTCCATCCATGCTGGTTTCAAAAGTTACTCCCTCGGGATAAAAGATCCAGCTACCCTGCTCCTGAAGGAATCCAGCCGAGATAGATTTTAGTTTCTTAGTCTCTTTATAGTCAATAGTAACAATCATATCATCGCCTTCCCATCCGAGCCACTCTCCTCCGGCAAAATCGAGTATCCCTTTTCTGCCATCTACAATTGTTAACTGATCTTTGCCAGGCTATTTAGGGCTAGGAGGATTTTTAAAGCTCATAGAGAACG
>CAYUNU010000010.1:3408-23677 GCA_964446195.1 uncultured Porphyromonadaceae bacterium
GCGGGTTGCAGAGGTGACAAAAATGGATATGCGCCTGGAAGACAACCGGATTGTGGGATACCGGGTAAAATCCGGCAAAATCAAGTATTCCTTTCCTGCCATCGATAATTGTTAACTGATCCTTACCCGAATATTTAGGGCTAGGTGGATTTTTAAAGCTCATTGAGAATGTAGCCTTTGTATAGGTGCCCTCTCTGAAAAAGCCCGGAACGCCTCTATGGTCAATAGCAACAGCCCTGAGGTTTGTTGATTCAGTAAACACCAAGGGTTTGATATACTTATGGCTCATGCTTGTAGGATCACTACCATCCAGCGTGTAATATATCTGGTTACCATCCTCGGCAGTATTTAAAACCACCTCTATCTCATCTGAAAAAGCTCCACCTGTAGGATTAATGTTAAGTTCAGGCATTCTCTTATAAACCCCTACGAAACTCAAGGCAGGAGTCCATCGAGCTTGTAATAGTCTCAATCTTATTTTTTTTGCAGTTTGGGGCGAAAAACGGAGCATCCGCTTATTGCCTATTGTAGTACTACGGGTTATCTCTTTCCAACGTTCACCAGTCCATATCTCCAGTGAGAACTGTTCAACTCTTTGTCCCAGAGCGATATTCTCCTGCAGAACCAGGCAATCAAATGTAACTTCTTCATCTAGCTCGAACTCCAGATCGGCTTCAGTATCTCCTTTTTTGGCCGACCAGTAGTTCTCTCTTCCCGGTTCAAGCAATCCTGACGTGCCATTAGACATGGAAGAGGAAGAGGAACTAATTTTTGAATTATCGAGTAGGTTTTTTGTAAAAATATCATCCCTGATTTTCTTAAAATCCATAAGAGCTTTCACATCATTTTCGTGGATAAGGCCTCTTGTATCAGGAGGAACATTTAGCAGTAACAAGGAATTTCTACCCACTGAGCTGAACCATATATCCAATAACTTCTCAGGTGTTTTAACCTTATCATCCTGATCTGGGTGATAGAACCAACCCGGACGTATTGAGACATCTACCTCGGAAGGATACCACACCAGTGATTGTGCTTTAAGAATCTTGCTCCTACTACCCAGATCAGAGGCCATTTTGTCTCCCATTGGCAAATAAACACCATCCGTTTCAGCTTGCTGTGATGCTTCGGCAATATTATCCTGATCTGTAATTTCATGCGGAACAACAGACCATTCCATTACTCTTCCGTATCCTGATTCAGTACCAACCCAGCGTACGTCAGTACCCATAATAGCTATAACAGCCTGGGGTTGCAGCTCCCTGATAGTAGTGAAATATCTTATCCAGTCGTACACCTGCCTCTTTCCATTAGGACCTTCACCACAGGCACCGTCAAACCACACTTCATCAACAACACCATACTGGGTAAGCAATTCCGTAAGTTGGTTCACGAAATAATCATTATACTGCTCCGTGCCATAAGTTTCCTGATTCCTATCCCATGGAGAGAGATACACGCCAAACTTAAGTCCTGCCTTACGACAAGCCTCTGAAAGCTCTTTAACAACATCCCCCTTACCATCTTTCCACGGTGAACTAATAACGCTGTGCTCAGTATATTTGGAAGGCCACAAGCAAAAGCCATCATGATGCTTAGCCGTTACGATCATCATTTTCATTCCGGCATCAACAAAAGTCTTAGCCCACTGATCGGCATCAAAATCAGTGGGATTGAAAACGGCAGGATCTTCATCGCCATGTCCCCACTCACTGTTGGTGAATGTGTTTACTCCAAAATGGCAGAAAGCTGTAAACTCGAGATCTTGCCAGGCCAACTGACGAGCGGAAGGTGTAACATGCGCTGCCTTCTTAATAATCTCATCATTAGTATCATCAGGATTGATTACTACAAAATTCCCTGTTTGTTTTTCCTGACACGCTGCCAAAAGAAGTACTGCAGCCAGTATGGTTAAAAGTTTTTTCATCTTGATATAAATATTTTAATTCACTGTTATTTCATCGGTAAAAATCCATGCCGGAGAACTGCTTCCTGGATGCCATTTCGGACATTCAATGAAACTCTTAGATTTTATTTTCAGATATCTTAGTTCAATGGTTTTTTCTGATACAAAAATAAAATCCTGCACATTAACACCTTCATTAGCAGGATCCTGTTCACTGAATACTTCTCCCAGTAAAGCCCATGATTCACCATCTCCTGACCCAAAATAGCTAATAGATTGTGGGTAAAACACCCAGCTTCTCACATCCTGAAGCCAGGAGCTGCTTATATTTTTCACCTCTGTCATATCCCCGAGATCCACGATAGCTTCACATTCCTCTCCCTCAAAGCCCAGCCAGTTGTATGAGTAGGTCAAACGCGGCCCCCTCAATCCATCTGTAAGCATCTTTGCATTCCCTGCCGAATATTTCTGACTGGCCGGCTTAGCGAGACTTACCTCTTTATTATATGCCAGATGAGCCTGCATATCTATTTCCCAGGTTCTTTCCAGGCTTTTCAGATATTCGGCAGGTGTAGTATGCCATTCCTTGAAGCGAGTAACACCTTGATTGATCGCCCGTTCCACCAGACTCTTCGCTGTTTCGGGGATTTCTTCCCTCACCTTCCAATGGCCGGAATCATCCCTGATATACATCCCCCCCTCTGAAGTGCCCAGACGTAAAGCTATTTCCACCTTAGCATATTCAATCGGCATCCTGGCAATCCTCACTCTTTCCAATACATCAGGATTATCAGACACCGCATTTTCCGCCTGATCAAAATACTCTTCATAGACCTTGATCTTCTCGGGCCTTAGCCATGTTTGTCCGGCATCAGAAGGATGGCCAAAAATATTAAGGGATTGTCCTGATTTTTCCAATTCATCATGAATATCGTCTATATATCTCCTGATGAATTTACCACCCTCTCCATAGTATCCATTAAGAAAATCATCCATCGTTTTATCAATATCGATGTATGGATCCCAGAGCAACTTAGCTATCAGATAGGCTCTCAGTTCGGCAAACTCCCCACCCACTTCTCTGTTTCCCTGCTGAAAATGCTTGTCGGCATGATTTTCAACAAAATATTGGAGGTTGGGCTGCAATACCCTGAGGTTTGGGAAAGGGCTGACAAGGTTTTCAAACTGGATTACGTAATCCCACAGCAAAATATCATCGGTAATATCTGCCCAATCCTCAAGATCATTCCTGAATGCATCGGAGGATGGGTCTTCACTTATGGGCTTACTCCTGTTCAATTCAATGGTACAGAGCATGATATTGACATTATCAGCCGGCTTAATATTTCTTGGAGCTTGTCTTGAATATTGATAAGCCAGAGTAGAGATCACCTTATCAGGAAATTCATCAGCCACCTTGTTGACAAAGGTCAGCAATGAACCCATAGGGGTTCCCTCCTTTTCATCAATTTTTCGGCATTCGTCGCATTGACAATAGCTAACATTATCATTCTGACTAACCGACCAATAGGTTTTATCAGGCTGTTCCTCCATGGCCTTTCTGAGATTCTCAATAGTGATTTGGTAAACATCAGGATTAGTAAGACAAAGTTGGGTAGGAACCCTGCTTCCATTTACTTCGGCATAGTACTCAGGGTGATCCTCAAAGTGCTGATCAGGAGGGACCAGGGTATTAAAGCTATGGCACCAATAGCCCCAATCGGGATGACTACCATCCTTATTATGGTTCAATTTATGCCAATTGGAAAAGGCCTGATTCCAAGTATCTCTGTAGTGCGTTGTACGGAATTTTATTGGGGGATTATAAATAATATCCAAATCATAAGGTAAACTGACCTTTTCGTGTTTCGGTATAAGTTTAACCTCGGAGCTATAATATCTTATTCCAAGATAATCTTCAATAAAAGATGTTGCTCCATTGAGTGTTCCTCTGGGCGAACCTCCGTATATAAAAACTTTTTTCTCCTTTGTTGTAAGCCTGTAACCATCCAATTCTATCTTTTGGGGATTTTCACCAAGGATAGAGTTCCTGTTTGTATTGCCCATACAAATCTCATATTCAGTTTCAGGCTCCCTGTCTCTCATTATTGGCGGCTTATATCCCGTTGATGATTCAAGGAATCTTTGCAGTAATGAAGCGGCTTTCAGCTCACTCATATCTGCCTTAGCTGGCAAAATGATATGATACTCACTTTCTTGCTCATCCACAAGGGTTAAACCCTTATTGCATGAGAGGGCAAATCCTGCTAATAAAAGTAAAATCAGGCTCTTGATGATAGGTCTCACAAAGGTAATTTTCATATTTCGAATGCTAGGAAAGATATCCTTTCGAAAATACGAAAATATACGGAACTAAAGACTGGCTTTCTGAATATAGTCGGCTATCCATTGACCTGCTTCGCTTGTACTAAGCGGTGAATCAGGAAATAGATCAGGGGTGCCAAATTTTTTCTCCAGGGCAGCTTCAATAGCCTTTTCGATCAGGGTTGCTTCTTTTTTTAAGCCAAACCGGATGTCCAACATAAGAGCCACTGATCGGATCATTCCAAAGGGGTTTGCAATACCTTTACCGGCACCTTCGGGGAAGGACCCATGGATAGGTTCAAACACAGCTGTTGAGTCACCCACTGAGGCACTAGGAAGAAGACCGATAGATCCTGGCAAGACACTTGCTTCATCAGTAAGAATATCGCCAAACATATTTTCAGTTACAATAACATCAAATTGATTTGGGCGCAAGATTAATTGCATTGAGGCATTATCCACAAAAAGGTATTCGACATCAATATCCAGATTATCGGAGGCAAGTTTTTGCATCTCCCTCCTCCACAATCTGGAGGTAGCCAGCACATTAGCCTTATCAACGGCACACAATCTCCCGGATCTCTTCCTGGCCAGGTCAACGGCCATTTGAGCCACCCTTTTTATCTCATAGCTTGAATAGACACAAGTATCAAAAGCCTTTTCACCGTTTTCGGAGACCCCTCTTGGCTCACCGAAATAGATACCTCCCGTAAGTTCCCTCACCACCATAAAATCAACTCCAACCAGACGGTCTGTTTTCAATGGAGATCTATCATACAAAGCAGGAAAAGTTTTCACAGGCCTGAGGTTGGCATACAAACCAAGTTTTTGTCGCATGGCCAGCAAGCCCTGCTCAGGGCGAACCTTAGCACTTGGATCATTGTCGTATTTTGGGTCTCCTATAGCTCCAAAAAGAACCGCATCGGCCTCACTACAGATTTTATGAGTTTCGTCAGGATAAGGATTTCCAGTCTGATCAATTGCACATCCACCTATGGCAGCAGGCAAGTGGTCAAAATCATGCCCAAAAACTGAAGAAATTGCATTCAGCACTTTCACTCCTTCATCCATTATTTCAGGACCGATTCCATCACCTGCCAGGAGGGCTATTTTTGCTTTCATTTAAGATTATTTTTTTGTTCGAATTCAATTATCTGATTTTTCCTTGCAACAAGAAAATCCAATAAATCAACTCCCTCCTGCAAGCATTTGCTTTTGAAAGGATTAATATCAAAAACAAAGGACTTACTTTTATCTTCAAAGGAGAGCAATTGTTCAGGTAAAGATATTTCAACTTTAAAATCAGGATTAACCTTTATTTTCTGCAGAATATCATAATGAACCTTCTCAGGCAAAGTTATTAGTAGTATCCCATTATTCTGGGCATTGCTTTGGAAAATATCTGCAAATGATTTTGCCATAACTACTCTAAAGCCATAATCATATATTGCCCATGCTGCATGTTCTCTCGATGAGCCACATCCAAAATTATCGCCAGCGAGTAATATTTTCGAATTTCTATTGAAGGTGTTCAGGTTAAAATCAGGATTATTCTCCCCATTGGGATTATATCGCCAGTCGGAAAACAGTTTACTACCAAAATCAGAATTCCTGCTTGTAGCTTTAAGGAAGCGTGCGGGAATTATTTGGTCGGTATCAATATTATCGATTGTTATCGGAACGACAGTTGATTTTATGGTGTTTATAGGATCGTATGCCATTGCTTTTAAACTAAATATTAAGGTATCTCCTTGGGTCGGTTACTTTTCCTGATATAGCAGCAGCTGCTGCTGTAATTGGGCTGGCCAATAATGTTCTTGCTCCCGGGCCTTGTCGGCCTTCAAAATTCCTGTTAGATGTTGAAACGCAGTATTTTCCGGGAGGGATCTTATCATCATTCATTGCCAGACAGGCTGAGCATCCTGGTTGACGAAGTTCAAAGCCTGCTTCTTCCAGAATTTTATCCAGACCTTCTTCCCTGGCCTGTTTTTCCACCTGTTTTGATCCCGGCACAATCAAAGCGGTGATACTGTCGGCTTTCTTATGTCCTTTAACGATGGACGTGAACTCCCTGATGTCTTCTATACGTCCATTAGTACAGCTTCCCAGGAAAACATAGTCAACAGGCGTTTCTTCCATTGGGCTACCTGCCTTCAGACCCATGTATTTGAGTGCTTTGCGATAATTTATCTGTTGCGACTCATTCATATCTCCCTCCTCAGGTATCAGACCATCTATAGGTATTGCCATACCCGGGTTTGTTCCAAAAGTTATCATGGGAGATATCTCTTCAGCCTTAAAAGAGAATGAGGCATCAAAATTTGCATCATCATCGGAGAATAGTCTCTTCCATTCTCCCAGAGCATTCTCCCACTCGTCTCCTTTCGGGCAAAACTCCCTGCCTTTCAGGTAGTCCCACACTTTTTCGTCGGGTGCAATAAGACCTCCTCTGGCACCCATCTCGATACTCATATTGCACAGGCTCATTCGTCCCTCCATACTCAAAGAAGATATTGCTGATCCGGCAAACTCAATGAAATGGCCCGTCCCACCATTAGTTCCTATACGGCTCAGGACAAAAAGGGCAATATCTTTTGCGCTAACGCCCCTACTGAGCTCTCCAACAATCTCTATCCTCATGGATTTTGGCTTCTGTTGGACCAGGCATTGGGAAGCCATCACCATTTCCACTTCACTCGTTCCGATACCAAAAGCCATTGTACCAAAAGCACCATGTGTAGATGTATGGCTATCGCCACAAACGATAGTCATTCCGGGCCTTGTAAGCCCAAGCTCAGGTCCAATAACATGAACGATTCCATTCCAGGGATGGTTAAGCTTGTATAGCGGGATCCCAAATTCTTCGGTATTTTTCTCCAGTGCAGCAAGCTGCGCTCTGGATTCGGGGTCTTTTATTGGAGCTCCTTGATTCAGTGTTGGCACATTATGGTCGGCTGTAGCGAAGGTCCTTTCCGGTCGGAAAACCGCCAGCCCTCTATTCTTAAGGCCCTCAAAAGCCTGAGGGCTTGTTACTTCATGGATATAATGTCGGTCGATATAGAGCACAGACGAACCATCCTCCAGGAGCATTACCTCATGCTTATCCCAAATCTTATCAAATAATGTTTTAGGCTTCATCTCTATATTGTTTTTGACAGAGCATCTGCCAGGGCCATCACAGAAGCTGTAATAATATCAGTATCTGCACCATAGCCATACCAAATCCTATCTCTTGCTTTTATTCTCACATGCACCTTACCTACATCATCGCTACCACGTGTGATTGCCTGAATAAGGAACTCGTCCAGAACAAACTCCTCCTTAACCAGTTTCTTTACGGCATTTATGCAGGCATCAATCGGTCCATTTCCCTCAGCAGTAGCAGCCTTTTCCTCTCCCAGTATTTCCAGATGGACAGTAGCCATTGGTATTGTTGATTGACCAGCTACCACCTGCAGAAGTAGCAGCTTAACAGGTTGATCGGGGCGTACTCCTCTGCCTGTCAGTGCCAGTACATCCTGATCTGTCACCTGCTTTTGTTTATCAGCCATCAGGAGAAATTTCTCATATATCTCATCCAGCGCCTTGCCTTTGACAATATGCCCAAGTCGGTCCAGGTGGTGCTTCAGAGCGGCCCTACCGCTACGGGCTGTAAGAACGATGGCCGACTCATCCACTCCAACAGAAACAGGATCGATAATCTCGTAGTTCTCCCTGTTTTTCAAAACTCCATCCTGATGTATGCCTGATGAGTGGGCAAAAGCATTTCTCCCAACGATAGCTTTGTTGGGCTGCACAGGCATATTCATTAGTGAAGAGACCATGCGGCTTGTTTCCATGATCCGCTCGGTTTGTATACCATGGACAACAGGAATATCCTTTCTGGTTCTTATAGCCATGGCTACCTCTTCCAGAGATGTGTTTCCTGCTCTCTCACCTATACCGTTGATGGTTACCTCCACCTGTCTGGCACCATTCATCACACCCGCCAGACTGTTGGCCGTGGCCATTCCCAGGTCGTTATGGCAATGGGTTGACAAGATTGCTTTATCAATCCCTTTGACGTTCTCCATCAGGTAGCGGATTTTTGCTCCGTATTCATCAGGAAGACAATAACCTGTTGTATCCGGTATGTTAATCACTTTTGCTCCGGCTTTAATAACGGCCTCCACCACTCTTGCCAGATAAACATTATCCGTACGACCGGCATCTTCGGCATAGAACTCCACCTCCTCCACAAGATTTCTGGCATATGAGACAGCCGCCACAGCTCTTTCAATAATCTCATCTTCATTTGAGTTTAGTTTGAGCTTAATGTGGTATGGTGATGTTCCTATTCCGGTATGAATTCGAGCACGTTTTGCATGTTTTAATGCTTGAGCGGCAGCATCAATATCTCCTTGAACAGCCCTGGTGAGGCCGCAAACAACGGGTTCGGTAACATTCCTGCAGATCTGGTCAACGGCCTCAAAATCACCTGGACTTGAAACAGGGAAGCCCGCCTCTATAACATCAACTCCGAGTAATTCAAGGGCTTTTGCCACTTCAATCTTCTCAATCGTGTTCAATTGGCAACCGGGCACCTGTTCCCCGTCCCTCAGGGTGGTGTCGAAAATGTACAGCTTATCTGACATAGTAATAGTGTATAATGCTTATTAGAAAGAATTTATTTAGGAATTACGGGCGCAGCTTTCTTACTTGCTGACCTGTCTGCCACATTTCTGATTCTCGCAATTCCTTGAGTTCTTCCTCAAGCTTTTCACGGTAATTATCCTTTTGGCCGGCAGCGATAGCTATCTCCGCCTCTTTCCCGCTTGCAACCCTGTCATATAAATCATCAAATACCGGCTCCACGGCTTTCCTAAACCTATGTCTCCAATCCAGTGCTCCTCTTTGTGCTGTTGTTGAGCAATTAGCATACATCCAGTCCATTCCATTTTCAGCAACGAGTGGCATCAAGCTCTGAGTAAGCTCTTCAACTGTCTCATTGAAAGCTTCGGAGGGTGAGTGTCCATTCTTACGAAGGCAGTGGTACTGGGCTTCAAAAACACCGGCTATCGCACCCATCAATACACCTCTTTCACCTGTAAGGTCGGAGAAAACTTCTCTTTTAAAATCTGTTTCAAACATATATCCTGATCCAATGCCAATGCCCATGGCTTTTACCCTGTCCTGAGCATTTCCTGTTGCATCCTGATAAACGGCATAGCTTGAATTCAAGCCTTTTTGTTCCTGATAAAGACGGCGTAGTGATGTCCCTGATCCTTTTGGAGCAACCAGAATTACATCAATATCTTTTGAGGGATTTATCCCTGTTTGGTCATTGAAAGTAACTCCAAAGCCATGTGAGAAATACAATGCTTTTCCCGGGCTCAGGTGCTTCTCAATAGTTGGCCATACAGCTATTTGACCGGCATCCGACAATAGGTTAGCAATGATAGTACCGCGCTTTGCGGCCTCCTCAATACCAAAAAGGTTCACTCCCTCAACCCAGCCATCGCGAAGGGCTTTCTCCCATGAAGCACCTCCCGGCCGCTGTCCAACAATAACCTTGAACCCACTGTCCCTCAGGTTTAAGGCCTGACCGGGTCCCTGGATACCATAACCTATAACAGCTATCGTCTCATCTTTTAATACTTCTTTGGCTTTACCCAAAGGAAACTCATCTCTTGTGGTTACTTGTTCAAGCACTCCACCAAAATTAATTTTTGCCATTACTTATTATATATTTTTTATTTATACTACCTGTCTTTGCACCTCCAGAGAAGCTTCCCACGCAGGCTGTTCATTTGAATATGCCTGCATCACTTCAACCTGCTTCTCTATTTGCTTCACCACCTGTTTAATCGTACGAGGCTCAGTTTTCACAACCATAGAAATTTGAGCAATACCCTTCATGGCTGTTTCGGAGAGATGCAAGCTGTTAATGTTTATTCCTCTTCTGGAAAAAACCATTGCGATACGACTCAACAAACCAACCCTGTCCTGGGCAAGTGTTGTCACTAAATACTGTTTTTGAGTTTGCATAATATTTATTATTTCTGATTTTCGACTTAATTATTTACCCGACAAGATCATGTCGACTACTGCTGCTCCCGGAGGAACCATTGGAAAAACATTTTATTCCTTTTCAACAACAATTTCAACCAAAACAGGTCCATCAAAAGATATCGCTTCCTTCAGTTGATCCACGAGGCTTTCTCTCTCTGATATTCTCATACCCTTCATTCCGCAAGCGTCGGCCAGCTTCACAAAATCTGGTCCGGTAAGAGTAGTGCTGGCGTACCTCCCATCAAAAAACAGCTCTTGCCATTGCCTCACCATTCCCAGGAATCCGTTATTCAACACAAATATCTTAACCGGCAGTTTCTCGCAAGCAATAGTAACAAGCTCTTGCATAGTCATTTGAAGACCTCCATCACCAATAAAAGCAACTACTGTTCTATCAGGATGGCCTAACTGTGCTCCCATGGCTGCCGGTAACCCGAAACCCATCGTGCCCAGGCCACCGGAGGTAACCAGTGTGCGGGCAGTTTTGAAAGGGAAGTATCTTGCTACCTTCATCTGATGTTGTCCAACATCTGTAATAACTATAGTATCAGGATTAACTATTTTTCCTACTTCATTAATAGCCTCACCCATGGTGATCCGTCCCGATTTGGGGTGTAAATCATCCTTGATAACAGCATTTAGCTCCTGCATTGCCAGATCCTGAAAGCTATTTACCCATTCCTCATGACTGCTATCTCTCACCAGGGGGATGAGGCTTTTCAAAAATTCTTTTGCATCAGCCTGGATTTCCAATTCTGTCTCCAGGTTTTTATCCAATTCTGTTGGATCAATATCAACGTGGATAACTCTGGCCTGTTTTAGGTATGTTGATACTTCGCCGGTTACCCTATCGTCAAATCTCATTCCTATGGCCAAAACCAGGTCGGCATCACCTGTCTTTAGGTTGGCAGCATAGTTGCCATGCATACCCAGCATCCCCATGAAAAGTGGATGATCATCAGGCAGTCCGGAGAGGCCCAAAAGGGTTGCAGCAGCAGGCACTCCGGCTTTTTCCACAAAAGCTTGCAGCTCCTTGGCTGATTTGGACAGTATGATACCCTGACCAAACAAAACCATTGGTCTTTTGGCAGTATTGATCCAATCAGCAGCCTTAATAACCTGCTCAATATCAGGCTGCATTATGGGCTTGTATGTCTGTAATGAATTACATTTTACATATCTGAACTTCAGCTTTTCCGCAAACACGTTCTTCGTAATATCTATAAGGACGGGCCCTGGTCGGCCGGCTGCAGCGATATAAAAAGCTTTAGCTAATACAGCGGGAAGATCCTCTGCTTTGCTCACTCTGGCATTCCATTTAGTAACAGCCATACTGATTGTGAGGATATCTGTCTCTTGAAATGCGTCGGTCCCAACAAGTTTATCAACCACCTGACCAGTGATACAAACCAAAGGCGTGGAATCTAAGTAGGCATCCGCAATCCCTGTCAGGATATTTGTAGCTCCCGGGCCTGAGGTAGCCAAACAGACTCCTGTTCTGCCTGTAACCCTGGCATAACCCTGAGCGGCGTGGATAGCCCCTTGTTCATGACGGGTTAGAATATGCCTGAAACAATCCTCGCTCTGATGAAGTGAGTCATACAGTGGCATGATAGCTCCTCCGGGATACCCAAACATTGTCTCTACTCCCTCTTCCAGGAAGCTGAGTAAAACGGCTTCTCCTCCATTAATATCGTCACCGGCCAGGATGCGATCTTCCAATTTTTTCGAGCAATCAGTCATTTTATATTATGTTTTTCTTATTCAACAATTCTCACTGCTCCTTTATCTGCGGAGCTTACAAACCGGGCATAAGCCTTTAAGGCCTTGCTTACCTCTCTGTCTCTTTTTGCCTGATAGGCATTTTCATTTCTCAATAATTCCTTGTCCCTTCTCTCATTCAGCTCAGGTTCACTTATTTTAAGCATGATAGACCTCTTAGGGATATCAATTTCTATCATATCTCCCTCTTTCACCAGTGCTATATCTCCTCCGGCTGCTGCTTCAGGTGATACATGTCCAATGGATAATCCTGATGTCCCTCCTGAGAAACGCCCATCAGTTATAAGAGCGCAATCCTTATCAAGGCCTTTTGACTTCAGATATGATGTTGGATAGAGCATCTCCTGCATCCCCGGACCACCCTTTGGCCCTTCGAACAATATCAGGATTACATCCCCGGGATTGATCTGATCTGTGAGAATAGCTGTTGAAGCATCATCCTGTGAATGGAAAATCCTAGCTTTCCCGGTGAATGAAAAAAGCTCTTTCCCTACTCCTGCTGTTTTCACCACACAACCATCAAGGGCGATATTCCCACGAAGTATTGCTAAACCGCCATCTTTGCTGTAAGCATTTTCTATATCACGAATACATCCTGATGATCTATCAGTATCTAAATCAGGATAATTTTTGTTTTGATTTGCAAACTCCTGAGAACGTGGACCATAGCCGGGTGCTGAGAGGTATTTCTGAATTGCCGGCACAACAACATCAGGAGATAGGATATCAAACTGACTGATAGCTTTTTCCAGACTATCATAATCTACCCTTTTCACTGAAGTATCCAATAGATTTGCTTTGGAGAGCTCACCCATCAAGGCTATAATTCCTCCTGCTCTCCCAAAATCCTGAATGTGATAGGATGAGCTTGGCGACAACTTACAAAGATTGGGCACCTTTCTTGACAGCCTGTCAATATCATCCATAGTGAAATCCACTTCAGCTTCGTGAGCCACTGCCAACAGATGCAAAATGGTATTAGTTGATCCACCCATAGCGATATCTACAGTCATAGCGTTAAGAAAGGCTGCTTTTGTAGCTATGTTTCTTGGAAGCACATCCTCCTTACCTTGGTAGTAGTACATTTCAGCTAGTTCAACAATCCTACGAGCAGAATCCATGAACAGTTTTTTTCTATTGGCATGAGTTGCCAGGATAGTACCATTTCCCGGAAGGGCCAGGCCCAGTGCTTCATTCAGGCAGTTCATTGAGTTGGCAGTAAACAATCCGCTGCAGGAGCCACAGCTTGGGCAGGCATTCTCCTCAAGATTCTTGAGAAAGCTGTCAGTCGTTAGAGGGTTCCCGGCAGCCACCATAACATCCACAAGGTCATAATCTTTTCCGTCAATACGACCGGCTTCCATCGGTCCCCCGGATACAAATATCACGGGAATATTGATGCGCATCGCTGCCATCATCATTCCGGGAGTTATCTTATCACAATTGGAGATGCACACCATGGCATCAACACAATGAGCATTACACACATACTCAATACTATCCGCTATCAAATCTCTTGATGGCAAGGAATATAGCATCCCTCCATGGCCCATGGCGATGCCGTCGTCGATGGCTATGGTGTTAAATTCAGGAGCGAAGCACCCGTATGATTCTATCTCCGACTTTACCATCTGGCCTACTT
The DNA here is from genome assembly GCA_964446195.1 of uncultured Porphyromonadaceae bacterium. Classification (GTDB taxonomy): domain Bacteria; phylum Bacteroidota; class Bacteroidia; order Bacteroidales; family UBA12481; genus JAUVKA01. The sequence continues at coordinate 17,115 of CAYUNU010000010.1, forward strand.
CATGCAGATGAGCATGTCCAGGAACAAATTGCGAGAATGAGTTTACAACAGCAATAATAGGTTTGCCAAACTGCTCCTCGGTCATTCCATTAGCCCGCCATAAACTTCTTGCTCCAGCCATCCTGCGACCCTGAGTAGCCGTTAAACTTCTCAGAGGCTTTTGGAGTTGTTCACCAAACAATATTCTTTTATGATCTTCCATCCTAAAGTATTTCGCTCTTTACTTAATAATTAAAAAAAAAGCCCTTCTCGTGACCGGGAAGGGCTTTTTAAAATTTTCGCTTGTCTTATTTCGACATAGCATAGCCTTCCCGGTTCGTCATTATCACAATGAGGATAATGCCAATAATAATATCGAGGAGTAAGCTATGCCGTATGTTCTGTCTCATAAAATTCTGTTCATAAAAAAACCCTGCTCATATTGAGAAGGGTTATATTTTTTCCGTTTTGGTATACACCACCCTTCTCATTTTAGGTCCATGAGGACCAAAATAATAAGAATAGCAATATTTAATAAACGGGTTTTCATGTCTTTTTTACTGGCTCCAAAGGTAAGCGAGGAATTATTAAAAATACAAACTAATTGGCAACTTTTTACTACAGCACAAGTCTAATCTACTGAATTTCAGTCTATTTATTTTCCCCATCCTCCATGTCATAAGTATAAAAACAGAGCATAAAAGTTATGTTTTACAGCTTTTCAATTTGTTATTATTTTAACAGGTGTGGGATTAATGCAAAAAAAACTGCCGACAGACTTGGGGGGACTATCGGCAGGCCAGAATCTCGAAAAAAGTTACGTTTTTCAACGCTGTTTGACTCTTTATTTAAAAACCTTATATGAAATATCTATATTATACGTCTCGTAACATTATTAAGACGCAAATATTAGCTGGGAGTTACAAAAAAATATGTTAAAAAATGTGAAACTACCTTTGTTCCGGGAGAAACTTTCTTGCGTCAACTTCATTTTCACCATATAACTCCTGCATTTGGGTCAATTCGACCTTCATTTCTTTAAGGACATCAGCGTATGAGGGATCTGCAATAATATTATTCATTTCCTTAGGATCCTTTTCCAGATCATACATTTCCCACTCATCAATATCATAATAATAATGCATCAATTTATATCGTTCATTTCTAACTCCATAATGACGCTTAACAGAGTGGGAGGCAGGGTATTCATAGTAGTGATAATAAATAGATGTTCTCCAGTCATCTGGAACTCCTCCATTTTTTTGTGCCATTTTTATAGGTCTTAATAATGACTCACCTTGCATTTCAGCAGGAATATCAGCACCTGCCAGATCAAGGAAAGTTTCGGCAAAATCAAGATTCTGAACCAGGGCATCTGATGTGATCCCTCCTTCTTCGCCTCCTGGCAACCTAACTAATAATGGTAATCCAAGGCTCTCCTCATACATAAATCTCTTGTCGAACCATCCGTGTTCACCAAGGTAAAATCCCTGATCGGATGTATAGAAAACAGCAGTATTATCAGCTAAGCCTTTTTCATCGAGATAATCAAGAAGTCGGCCAACATTATCATCAACACTTTGGATACAAGCCAGATAGTCGCGCATATATCTCTGGTACTTCCAAATGGCGAGCTCCTCCCCCTCCAGGTTTTGACTGTAAAAGTCTTCTGCGATTTTGTTATAATGGGCATCCCAGGTGGCACGTTGCTCCGGGGTTAACCTGCTAAGCATTCCTTTTATCCACGGGTCACCCGGCTGCACTATTGTTGTATCAGGATTCATTGTTTTAAGGTCATAACCGAGCATCATATCAACGATAACCGACATTTCTTGTTCTTTGGCTGCACGTCCCCGATTGGAATAATCATCAAAATAATTCTCAGGTACGGGAAATGTTTTTTCCTCAAAATTGAAATACTTTGGTTCAGGCATCCAATTTCTATGAGGAGCCTTATTGTGCATCATCAGGAAAAATGGTTTTTCACTGTCCCGGTTATCTAACCATGCTAAGGCCTCATCGGCAATTATCTTGGTAGTATAACCCTCATAATTATGTACTCCGGTAGAATCTTTTAAATCAGGATTATAATAAGGTCCCTGACCTAATAACACCTTCCAGAAATCAAACCCTGTAGGGTCTGATTTAAGATGCCATTTACCTATCATGGCAGTTTCATAACCGGCTTCTCTAAGAAGTTTGGGTACAGTTACCTGGCTTCCATCGAATGTTGAACTATTGTCCAGGTGGCCGTTGACATGACTAAATTTACCGGTTAGTACAACAGCTCTGGAGGGAGCGCAAATAGAGTTTGTGCAAAAAGCATTATTAAACAGGATTCCCTCATCTGCTAGTCTATCGATATTTGGAGTATTATTTAGTCCATACCCATAAGCCGAAATAGCCTGATAGGCATGGTCGTCCGACATAATGTATAATATGTTAGGCTGTTTTTCCTGGTTACAAGAAACAAATAGGAAAGCGATAAAAATTGATGAAATGAGAACTAGGCTAAATCGTTTCATGGCTGTACATTAAGATTAAGCCCGAAAGTTAATAAAAGGCTCAGGGAACAAAGGCCTGTTCAACAAAAAATATCAAGTTTAGGAAAAGAAAACATACAAATTGGGCAGAAAAGAGAGTACCGGCGACCGGGTTTTCTAACTTGATTTTTGCCAGTTGCAGTGCGCCGTTGAGCATCCAGGCAATTATGAACCAGCTCAAAAAGTTCATCATAGGAATATTTTCCCAATCCCAGCTCCACATACCCATAACACCGGCCGGTCCCTCTAGAACCATATCATAAACAACTATCAGTATTGTTGCCAAAAACGAAATAAAATACTTGTTATCGGTGAATTGTGATACGATTATACTGGCGCAATAAACTAACATCAACCAATTAAATCCAATAATCACAGGGGTGCCAAAAACTTTAACTCCCAGCGATTTTCCAAAAGAGAAATCACCAAAGATTAATCCTGTATTTACGCCCACAGCTTCAACAATGAATCCAAAAACAAAAACTATTACTGCGAAAGGTATTAGCGACTTTTGATCCGATCTATCTGTAACCAATAAAACCACAAAGGAAACAAGATAGTTTATTGGCACTAGATAAATGAAAAAAGCCCTCGTCCATGGTATACCTAAACCAACTATTCCTAAAGAATAAAAAATCCAAATGAATTTTTTTATCTGATCCCTTGAAATATTTTTCAGATGGGTCATAATTCGCTACATCTTATACATTAACAATCATTGAGATGTAAATGTAATAAGAAAAACCCACCAAATTACTTCAGTTCCTGGAAGCTTACGCTTGAAGCATGCTTCTTATTACGGTAGATACGTATGTCGGCTTTTTGAAGATCCTCTTCAGTGCAGTTGTATATATCCACATATTTTTGGGGATTGCGATCGACGAGAGGGAACCAGCTCGACTGGACCTGGATCATCAATCTGTGACCTTTTTTAAATGTATGGGCTATCCCCGGAAGTTCATATTTCACCTGACTAATCTCACCCGGAGTAAAAGGTTCTGGGTTTTCGAAGCTGTTACGATACCTTCCACGGAACACTTCACCTCTAACAAGCATCTGATATCCAGCTAAGGGCACATCTATATCCTGATTCTCCATAGGCCGGGCATTATCGGGAAAAACATCGATCACCTTAACAATAAAGTCAGCATCTTCACCAGTAGTACTCACATAAAGGTCTGCCATTACTGATCCGGCAAGGGTCATATCATCTTCCAAAATATCTGTTTGGTAGACCATTACATCAGGACGACGAGAGGCAAAGCGCTGGTCGTCATTCATATAAGAAGTAGTTCTGCGTAAGTGCACATCTTCCGTGTATGGAACAGGGTTGAAAGGATCAGACACATATTCATCATAACTATTTTTTGCAGCGGACTTCTCAGATACCAGCTTTTCATCGGAGTCAAAATACCATGTTTTTTGTTCTGCTGTTTCCGGTGGCCAGCTTTCAAATTCCAGCCATTTGGCTTCACCGGTATCAAATATCAATGCTTCGGGAAGGCTCATCTCCCCCTCATTTTTGAGGTAGTAATTAAAAAAATCAACCTCCTGTTCATGAAATCGATCATTAGCATTCATTCCCCAGTACATATTACCCATATTCTCTCCTGAATTACCGGCCCATTGTCCGTGGGACCATGGGCCCATAACGATAATATTTTCAGCCTCTGGATTTTGCTTCTCAATAGCCTCATAAGTTTTCTGTGCACCCCAGCAATCCTCAGCATCAAACCATCCACCAACAGTCATCACTGCGGCTTGTACATTCTTTAAATATTGTCGCGGATCAGTAGATTGCCAATAATCATCGTAATCAGGATGTGATCTGAGAACCTGAAGATAGCTTTCCGGATCAGGAAAAAACTTTTCCGCTAACTCTTTAACAGTGCCGTGCCTCATAAAAAACTCATAATTGTCCTGTACTCCCCAGTTAAAGCCCTGCGCAGTATTTCTACGTGATGGTGCAGGATGATCCTCACCAAAAAAAGTGTAGAAAGAGAAACCATCCAACAGCATCAGTGCACCATTATGATGCCAGTCGTCTCCAATCCACCAATTGGTTACCGGTGCTTGTGGAGATACAGCCTTTATGGCAGGATGATAAGCCAGGAGGGCTAGTGTTGAGTAGAACCCAGGATATGAGACTCCAAAAACACCAACATTACCATTATTATTCTCCACATTTTTGAGGAGCCATTCAACCGTATCGTAAGTATCTGATCCTTCATCTATTTCTGTTCCACTTTTTTCAGGATTAAACGGTCGTACATTTTCAAACTCACCCTCACTCATGAAGCGGCCTCTTACATCCTGAAAAACAAATATATAGCCTTCCTTAACAAACCTGTGATATATGCCAAGGAATGGATTAAAAGCGTCCTTGCCACCTCCCTCAATATTGTAGGGAGTACGATTCATTAACATGGGAGCTTCCCCCTTCATGTTTTTGGGGGAATATATAGAAGTAAATAATTTTACTCCATCTCTCATTGTAATGTAAACTTCCTCCTTATCATATTTCTCCATGATCTTGGGAATACTGTTCTCGGGAAGCTCCACCTTCTCGCGGCTAAAGTTTAAATCAGCTTCTAATTGTCCCTGCTTAAATGAGCCCAATATCATTGTGTAGCCAGGATCTACATTACCCGAGTATGTAAGACCAGCCGGAGCAAAATCAAATTTAAAACTTGGAAAATCCAGATCAACACTTGTTAAAGGAATGCCAAGAGCTCCCTGATCAGGGCTGTCAAAAGTGCCCGAATAACCATCTTCTGTCTCCGTAATATGCACGTTTAGTCGGAGGGTCATCCCCTGGATTTCGGAACTGCCATACCAATCACCAACAATCGATTGGGAGTAAATAGAGTTTTGTGTAAAGGCTGAAAAAAGAACAGCCAGTACAGTAATTTTAAGGAGATAAATGCGGCTCATATTAGTTTTTTTACAATATGACGCAAAAAGGGGATTAAAGTTACTATTAAAGAGAGCGATGATCACGGTTCATCAGCTTATCACCCTCAAGATTATTAACCAATCTACCCATCTTAGCATCCCAGTTAATTGTATTTGCCTGTCGTACTGCGACATTAGTAAGATGAGAGATAGTATCGGATAGAATTGCATCTTCAACGCTCATATACTCTTTTGATTCGCCCTGAATTAATTTAGCAAACTCCAGGAAATGAGTTCCACGTTCACCATCCAGCCCGTATGACTGTTTGGGGAAATTATTTATTGCCTCATTTATCTCAGGAATATTTGATTCGGCATAGGTTCTACTCAGTGTCATCCAGCCTTTTGACCCAATAAACAGTGTTCCGTTTTGCCGGTAATCTGATTGGTGTTCAGTAACAACCTGTTTGGCTAAATCCTGACTTAAAAACCTAACTTTTAATCCATTATCATATGACAATTGTGAGTCCCATATATTAACATTATTATACATTGAACCCTCCGGCCAGTTGATCTGGCCGCTGGCATTTACCGAACAATTGGAATCTAATTTTTCCTTCAAGGCCCACACAAGAATATCCAAGGGGTGAGCTCCCCACCCGCCCAGAAAGCCAATTGAATAATCATTGATGAAGAATGAACCATCCCGATGCACACGATCGGCAGTATAAGGGGCATCAGGAGCAGGCCCCAACCACCTTTCATAGTCCAAATCAGCAGGCACCGGCATTTCCTTATAATATCCAATATGCCTGTCGAGTCCTCCACCGGGAGCCCAGACTACCACCTCTGTAATTTCACCTAAATCACCATTCCTTATATAATCAACGGCCTTTTTCATAAACTGATAGGAACGTTGTTGTGTACCGTAGTTAAACTGCAATTTATTCTTTTTAAGCTCTTCCTTCAAGGTTTTCATGTAGGCATAACTCAGACCCAAAGGCTTGTTAACATGAACATGCTTACCTGCTCTCGCTGCATCAATAGCAATAGGCAGGTGCCAATGGTCTGTAGTAGTAATTGCCACCATGTCGATATCTTGTCTGTCAAGCAATTCACGATAATCATTGTAGGTATCACAAGTAG
>CAYUNU010000011.1:0-21288 GCA_964446195.1 uncultured Porphyromonadaceae bacterium
TTCATCAATCGTGTTGAATCTATTATCTTCTCTTAATTTCAACATCTCATCTACTGTTAGAATACCGAAATATTTATGCCCAACAACACCCCCATTAATCCTTAGAACCATCGATCTTTGGTACATTGGTGGAATAGTTGAAGGGAATATAAATCGATTGAAAAACATCAAACGGCAGATGTACGGAAGAGCCAGTTTTGAGCTGTTAAAAAGAAAAGTTATCCTTTCCAGCACGGGCTAAAATCTCCACCAAATTTGTCAAGAGGAATAATTTTCACAATATCAACTTTTAATGTCTGATTACTGATATCATCGATATCAATATTTATTATTTTCTGATCCAATTCTTCTGTTATACATGAATGAAAAAGAAAAAATAAGAAACATAAAAATATTGTTATTCTATTCCCCATTATTTATCGTATTCATGAAATAATTCTTAATTCTTTCAAAATATATGTCGTTCAATTCAGGATATTCGTCGCCCAAAAAAGGAAATCGAACTCTTAGTTCCTCATCTAAGATGAAAAAAAATGGAGCTTTTTTTAGGTCTGATTCTACAGCAATAGTCAAGTTGAGTTTTCCAGTGAAATTGAAACATGGTGATAAAACTTCCTGAGAATTACTTAGAATATTCAAAGAACGACTATTTTCATAGTCAGATATTATTAAAATTTTTTCTGGTCCAATAACTTTTCCCAATTCTTTGATTCGCTGAATATCCCTATCTACACAGGGACTACAGGATCTTGACGAAACCCTATAGATTAGTTTTGGTGTATTAATTAAATCTTGTATTGGAAATTCACTATTATTGCCGTCAACTAAAACTATGTTTTCCAAAATATTTTCCATTGAGGACAACTCCAATTTATACCTATAAATGTATTTTTCAATTCTGTACTCTGTTAATTGTAATTCTATCCTTTCATCTTCATAGCGCTTAATCTGTTTTCGCGCATTTATAGACAAGTAAACGCAAACAATGACAAAGAGGAGGATGACTAGGTGGTTAAATTCAAGTCTTGTTCTCTTCATAATGATAATTTGATATTGTCCAATAATGGCTGGCAAAATTCAGAAAATGGCAATTTGGTGTTATATTTCATCTCATGAGTATTTCATACAAATTCTTAATAATAGCCGCACGAACTCGAAAAACCTTAACGGTTTTTTTGCACTTTTTTAGACAGCTCCTGTAAACCCCTGATTATCTGGCTAATTATTTTTGTCTTAGAAGAGCAAACCCACCAATAAAGATGGAAAATAAAGTGAAAATGATCAATGTAATAAGCCAAACATTGGCTTTTTGGGAATCTATTCCACCACGAACAATAGTTCCGGCCCAATAGTAAGGATAATCATAACCCTGGTGAGCTATAGTTGAACAAGCCTTTCTTAGGCAGTTCCAGGAATAAGGAATAGCAACACAAAGTCGAAAAATCATATTGGTGTATTTATACTATTTTTTCGATACCACCGTAACCCACTGATTACATGGAATATTATTTTCAATTCAAACAAAACTATCTTCTTATAATTAATAAAAACAAAAAAAGTGCAAAAAAACCGTTAAGGTTTTTCGAGTTCGTGCGACATACTAGTGATAATTCCATGTTAAACTAAAAACTTAAAGCAATGGAAAACAATTTTATGCCTAAAAAAAAACAGAAATTAGTCTTCTGAACAATGAAGAAATGTCAAACGTCTATGCAGGTAATGGAGGTGATGGCAACAGTAGCTATCCGCCGCCGCCACCCCCTCCTCCCGATCCTGATCCAGATCAAGGATCAGGTGGTGGTTGATAAAGGTGCAAAATCCAATCTCAAGGAGGTATTATTAGTCCTTGGGATTGGATTTAAATTTACTTTAGCTAGCTTTGTTCTTACAAGAAACTTGATGTATAAAGAGGGATATCAAATATCTGGAAATTTTATTGACAAGATCAGGCAGGGCGACACTAAAGTCGAAAGTTTGATCTCCCCCCCCCCCTGAAAAGCTTCATTATCAACAACTTAAAACTCTTCAAGCTAGATACAAAAGAAAATATTGAAGATATTTATCAGGACACAATGGAGGAGTTAATTAGAAAAACAAATCATCCTGATATAATTGAAAACCCAATACCATATGTCTGCTCCTTTGCCGGGAATATAATAAAACGTCTTTTAAGAGAAACGAATTATCGTAACATCTCAGTTCAAAAACTTCGAAGGTTGAACCCGGCAGGTATTGATGAAAAAGAGTTACTATCCAAAGAAGAATTTTCAGAATGCTGCAAGTCTGTAAAAGATATAATCAAGCAATTGTCACCCGCATCAAGGGAATTGCTTTTAAAATACATTTTTGAAGAAAAAACTCATGAAAAATTACGAATGGAATTGGGCTATAAAAACAATGAAGTTCTATACACCAAATTAAGCAAAGCTAAAGCGGAACTAAGAAAAGAAATAGAAGCATCTCCGAATCATAAGACTCTAAAAGAAATTATTACCCTACTAGGCTATGGACACCGAGAATAAAGAAAAAATGACACTGGGTCTAGAAATACTATTAGATCACCTCTCCTATGAAGAGAGGCAGAAATTGAAGGCCGATAAATACCGGTTGATGGTTGAACGTGCAAAAAGGAGATATAGGAGAAGGGTAATTTATATGATCTCCTCTATTTCGGTTGCTGCTTGTCTGATTGCTGCAATATTATTTGGCCCTGGGTTGTCCAATCAAGTTCAGAAAGAGGAGTTATTTTCATACTATTACGAGCCTTTCGATTTTCAAACAACACACAGAGGAAATACTCAAGAGCATAGTGAATTCATAACAACGGTTGACCTATTCAAGAAAAGCGAACTATCTCAAGCCCTTGAGATCACTAATGATCTACTGGTAAAGACTCCCAACAATCCCGACTATTTACTCTTACTTAGCATGATTCTAATCGAACAAGAAAAGTATGCAGAAGCTATTGCTTACCTGCATTTAATTAGTCAACAGGGAGGATCTTTTGAGGTTACCGCCCTTTGGTACATTGGCCTTTGCAGACTTGCATTAGAACAGTATGGTCAGGCTGAGGCTCTGTTTAAAACATTAAGAAAATCAGGAGATTCTCATATAGGGAAGATGAGTAAAGGCATTCTTAAGGATTTGTAAGAAAATCAAGCTGAGCCCAGGTAGTTATTTCAAAAATTTCTTCCAGAGTGCCAAATCCACCTAGCCTAGCAATTAACCCATCAGCCAGTTTCTCTATTTTTTTGCATTCAAGCATGGTATCAAACAACTATCATCTCGCTTAAGCCCATACATACAACTTCTTTATACAGTAAAAACCTGGAATAAATACCTCTATTTATTAATCATAAGTTAATTGTATAATCAATCAGGTTCTTAAATGAATCAAGGTAAGCATTTGTCAAATATGGTTTCCTTTTAAATGGGATAAAAAAATCCTTTAATACTTCTCTGTTACTGATGGAAAAATAATAAGGTACATTTTCATCTTCGAGCTCAACCGATTCTATTTTATCAACATAGAATAACGGAATACTCAAATTCAATTCCCTTAAAATTCGAATATCATCAGCTATTGAAGAACCATTGGGATCACTTATAAAAAAACAAAGGTATTTACTGATTTCCGAATGTTCGCTGAGATAATTAGCAATGGTCCTAAACTCTGATGTTACACATTCATTGCAGTTACCAACATTATATCTAAAAACTATTAGTGGAATATTTGCAACTTTATTCAAGTCTAATAAGTCTCCTTGAATGCTCACTAATACATGTTCAATTTCAAATGTAGTATTATCATTGAGCTTTTCAGTAACAAACTTATTGTCGTAAATATTAAATTGGTCAAACCTCAATGTATGAGGAACCATACCGCTTTGAATAACAACAATATCATGCCTTTTAATATTTTTCTTGAAAGTGACAGCAATTACTTTCTGCCCATTATTTAGTGTTGGGATCATTGATTTTCCTCTTATCTGGTAAACTTTTCCAAAGCTCAGAACTAAATAAATAATTATTTGAACTACAATTAGTATGACAAACAGGACTCTCCCTCTAGGTTTTAACAATTCTCCTTTCATAGTTTAAATATTGAATAAGGAAGTATGATTTCATATTCTTTAATCTTCCTTTTTAGGTAATTCTATAACATCCAGTTTATCAAATATCTGCTTTACCTAATAGCCGCACGAACTCGAAAAACCTTAACGGTTTTTTGGCACTTTTTTTCACATACCTTGTAAACCCCTGATTATCTGGCAAATTATTTTTGCCTTATAAGAGCAAATCCACCAACGAATATGGAAATCAAGGTAAAAATGATCAATATTAAAAGCCCAACATTGGCTTTTGGGGAACCTATTCCACCACGAACAATAGTTCCGGCCCAATAGTAAGGATGGTCATAACCCTGGTGAGAAGATTTGAGGTATTCTATTTTTGATGACCGCAATGCTCTGGCAGGATTCTCAAACCCACCATCATTGTAAAATATCCCGGAGATCTCTGAACTTTGCTTATCCGGGATTTGCCAATATGTTTCAACCACCTGATTAGCCCCCGATAACAAGAAGGCCAACCCAAGACTCAACATCCCCTCACCCTCTATATATTTCCCTAACCCCGTCTGACAGGAATTCAAATAAATTGCCTTTTCCCTGTTATCCATTCCCAAAATTACCTGCAAATCATATTTTACATTTAATATCGATTTCTTGGGTTCCTCCATATCAACATCACTTACACTTGAAAAGTGTATAATATCACATTCATAATCAGCCCCCAATGAAACTTTATAAGGGTAGTTATCACATATCGTCTCATATTCAAACCGAGAACCAATATGACTACTATCTTCATCACTCATAATAAAGCTTAGTGATTTTCCTATATTCTTATCAGGGTGGTCATTAATTGTCAAGGAGCCAATATAGTTAATAGGATGCTCACAAATCATATAAGGAAGATCCTTGAATCTTGAAAACTTATTCAGCTTCCCAAGTTTTGCTTCATTAATTAAAACGCCAAATGGCAAACCCATCAATTCACCATCTCCCTGGATATTTAGGGACTTGCTTTTAATATCCCCTATTGGCAAAAGCAGTTTACTATACAGTGATGTGGAGTAATGAATAAAATCGTTTAGATCTAGCTGTGAATAATTGCCTACCCTTGGTTTTGACAGTATCCCTTTCAATATCCTGATTTCCAGAAGCAAATCTTGAGTTTTTGCAATTTCACTATACTTACATTTATTACGAATCACCGAAAACATCCCGTAATAATCACCAAAGTCGTGAAAAATAATCACACCGGTCTTTAAATCCTTACCATTTAAAAGCACTTTCCTTTCCTGACTGGGAAAAACATCATATCCTAAAACAGAATCCACTCTCTGGCGATTAACACTATGCTCTTCGATCAGTTCAGGCAAATCAGTTGATAAGGAATCTATAGCCGAAATTTTCTGACGAGTGGCATAGAAATTTCGGTAAATTAACTCAATGCTGCGACTTATATCCATTTGCTCATTAACCTTGTTCATTGCCTGGAGCGACATTCTCTTCGCCTCATCTGAATATTGCATCGCTCTGTAAAAAAAAAGTCTATCGCCGGTTTGCTCAAAAATCCGAATTGAAATTTCAATACCTAAATTAAATACAGGGCGAACCAACTGGGCAACAATGTAGCTTGATTCACTTACCGCATAAGATTTAATAATTCGCCTGATCTTAGCTATGGCCATTTCAATGTCTGATAAGGCTAAAGTTTCATCGCCTGTACTACTATAAAAATCAGCTCTTGCCCTATAAGCTTTTATCCTGATCATTTCATTTTGGGAGTACTTCGAACTATTGGGTTCCGGATCAAGAATGCTAACAGCCTTATTAAAACATAATTGAGCTGAATCCTGATCCCCGGTTTTATAGTAACACTCTCCCAAATAAAGAAACGATTGTCCGGTTTGAAAGTTATCGACTCCAAAGGTTTCAGTATATCCCGCCACCGCCTTTGATAGATACTCGATGGCCTCCTCATCCCGATTTAATCTTTTCAGATAAAGTCCATAATTCCGAAAAGTCAGATTAGGATCAAAATGTCTATAGGTTTTACTCTCAGATGCTAAAGGCAATAAAATTGAAAATAATGAATCTGCAACTTCATTGATTTCTAATTTCACTGAACAAAGGGCGAGATTATTAAGCACCATCCCTTTTTGGTCTTCAGTGAGCAAAAGACTAGTGTCTTGCAAAAGATCCTGACATTTATAATAACAACTTTTGTAATCCTGTTGCTCAATATCAAGAACAGCTAAATTGTTTCTTATGACAAAACAAGCAGATCTATCAGATGATTTCGTGGCATAATTAAGAGCTAGATTATTACAATACCTGGACAGCATTATATCCCCTAAGGGCAAATAAGCACCTGCTTTGTACAAGTACAAGTATGTAAAATAGCGCTTATTACCAGTAAATTGTTTATACCCATCGATGATCTCATCAGCCAAGTCAAGAGTTTCTATAAACTTTGAAGTGTTTATCAGTTGAGAAACATTGTTGGTTCTGACATATAGATCATTTTCAGACAATTCCTGGGAAAAAGAACTGAAGGTCAGAGAAAAAAATAAAAAGGCAATAAGCGATAACCTCATCTTAGGAAAAATGAGTTCACAAATTAGCAAATAATGTTAACAAGTAAAAGGATGGAGAAATTCATCTAGAAATAAAACTCTCAAAATTTTCTGGGGTTCTTAATTGTAATGTACTATCGGGATAAGTCTTAGCAAATGTTTTTGGAAACTTATGCAAGGCAAACAGTCAACCCAGCTAATTCCATCTAACAAATCCCAATTTACTGGTTTTTGAACTGAGAGCAATAGAATCCATAGTCCTCTGATCAAATGAAAGGTTATCAACTTGTTGGGAAACATAATGTGCGAAAAAGCCGAATCCATCACCATTAAAGTTAGACCAAATCAACCCTGCATCATCCAGAGTGTACTGATAAGATTCTGTGTAACCTTTATATAAATCATCCGCAACTTTGAGAATTAAGTCGAATTCCCCAACACGTCTAAACGCAACACTATCAGGCTTGGGGGGGATGAACTGATTTAGCTTATTTAATAATCTATCAAGATCAATCGTTAAATTAATTAGATACCCGTCTGGTGCAAACAGATACTTTTTGAAAACAATATCAATTGATCTGGGAAATTCTTGTTCCTCAATAACGTCAAGATAATAGAACCTCATTGCTAATTCCTTGTAATATTTATTTTCATCCTTTGTTTTAATGACTACATCAAGTGGTGCTGATGCAAAATGTGCAGTTATATCACCATGGGAAGGTCTTAGAAATTTTGCATATTCAATAGATGGTATTGTTGAGGCAAGCTTATAGTTGAAGAAGGGAATTCTAACATTGATTTTAAATGAGTCTATTTCATTGAGGATTCTATTATATTTTGATCCAAAATCGGACTTAATGCTGCTATTTGATTTATAAAGATGTCCTGATGTTTCCGAGAAAAGGCCGGGCCCTTTTTTTATTTCACTTTTAATAAAATCAGTCTGCCAAACGACTGAATCACCATCCATCGCACATAGATTAATATCAACCTCATCATAAAATACATTTTGGGGGTCTTTAATCAGCTCATAAGCGTTTCCTTCAGAGCTTAACAATTTTGTAACTGAAACAGAGTATAAGGAATCCTGAGGGTTAAAGAAGCAGTAAACTATTGGAGTGGGTTCACTTTTTATCAGAACATCTAAATCATTTGAGCAACTCATTGCAAATAGTGAAGTTGTGATAATAATGAGATATCTATTCATCTATATGTAGGCTTTCACAATATTAATAAAAAGAATAATCAGAATGAAAAAGGAAGGTAGCATCTTTATATGACAATCTGTATCAAACAGTAGGTTGTTTGGATCTTGCAATCAAGATTTATTTCCCAATTGGGGCATTCAAAAAAAAGGGGATATTGGTTAATATCCCCCCTTAATATCATTCTTCTTCAGGAGCAGCAAATTCAAGGTCAGAATAACTAAACTGGATGTTTGTAATCCAACCATTTGTAGTACCAGTTGTAAATTCCTCGTTGTCTATCCAGCCAAGATATTGCCAGTGAGCGGGATAATCTGACTCCCAATAATAAACAGAGGAACGACCCTCATCATAAGCAGTGTTTCTAGTGTCAATGTATTGATCTCCAGTTTGGAAGACTATCGTCGACCCTGGGGAAGTAAAATTCTCAGTATGAGCACGCCAGCATGTCGTGCAATCCACTGGGACACCAATAATCGACAGTTTAATTTGACTATATGAACCAAACCCTGTTGCGGTTACAGTTGTTTGAGTTGGAGCAGGTGGAGGGTTAGCTTCTGACTTATTATTCGCCTGTATTCCTAACAATAAACCGATGGACATAACAATGGGAATAGAAATTTTCAATCTTTTTTTCATTTTCGTTAGATTTTAATTAATACCTTCTACAATATTCAAGCTAAACCCTATATATACTAGATTGGTATGAGAGTGAAATAAATGTTTTGTTTCTTAGCCGAATCCAATTGGGTTTACATTTAATACAGTATAATAATTATGCCATACCACCTCCTTTCGTTATGGAGATTATAAATAGAATAGTATCTCATGATTAAAAGCCGCACGAACTCGAAAAACCTTAACGGTTTTTTGGCGCTTTTTTTTCACAAATCCCGTAACCCCTTGATTCTCTGGCAAATTATTTTTACCTTAGAGAAGCAAATCCACTAATTAATATGGAAATCAAATGGATTCTGTCCTTTGCTTTCACACTTTGACTTGAATTCGTTGATGTAAAAATCAATTTCCATTCCATGAATTTCAAGTAAATACCAAATGTCATAGAAATCACGAGCCTGCATTCCTTGCATAACAGTTCTGACATATAGATCATTTTCAGATAATTCCTGTGAGAAAGAATTAGTCGACACTATCAAAAATAAAACTAATGGGAGGATTAGTCTCATATCAGGTTTTAAGGAACTACAAAATAGTAATTATTGTTATCCCCGGAAAGTGATCAGGACATAAAAAAGGCCGAGAATAATCTCGGCCTTTTCGTGGTACCACTCGGAGTCGAACCAAGGACACACGGATTTTCAGTCCGTTGCTCTACCAACTGAGCTATGGTACCTACTCTTTTCCCAGTTATTTTTGGGTTGACAAATGTAAACCAAAATTTGATTTATGCAAAATAGCTGATCCCAAACTAGCCTTGTTTAAAATCTTTTCAAATAAGATGCTGTATTTGTGGGATTTTATACCTTTGCAGGCCAAACAAATAGTTGATAGTGAAGCACCACCAACATACTCTGAATAACGGGATTAGATTAGTTCATATAGAGCAGGATTCACCCGTAGCACACTTTGGCCTGCTAGTCAATACAGGTTCCCGGGATGAAGCTGCTGATGAACATGGAATGGCCCATTTCATAGAGCATGTGATTTTTAAAGGGACCAAGAAGCGGAGAGCCTACCATATCCTTAGCAGACTGGACGATGTGGGTGGCGATCTTAATGCCTACACTACCAAGGAAGAAACAGCTTTTTATGCTTCTTTCCTATCTCAGCACTATGAAAGAACTATAGAGCTTATTGGCGATATAGTCTTTAACTCTATTTTTCCTGCAGGTGAACTAGATAAAGAGCGTGAGGTTATTATCGATGAGATAAATTCATACAAAGACAGCCCGTCGGAACTAATATTTGATGATTTTGAAGAGCTGATATATGCTAATCATCCTATTGGACGAAATATTCTGGGAACACCCGAAACAATCAATAGCTTCGGCCGTAAGGATATTAATAAGTTCCTGAAGAACAACTACCATACCGACCAAATGGTTCTTTGCTCTGTAGGTAAAATAAAATTTGACAAACTAGTGCGTCTGGCTGAAAAGTATTTTGGAGAAGTGCCTGAAAACATCAGGAATAGTAAAAGAAAGCCCTTCAAAAATTATAAAGCAGTGGAAAGCATCAAGGAAATGGATACCCACCAGATTCACTGCATACTTGGCAATGTTGCCTATAATATTAGAAACAAAAAAAGACTCAGTCTGGTGCTTTTAAATAACCTCCTGGGTGGCCAGGGCCTTAATTCCCGACTGAACCTTTCACTACGCGAAAAATATGGCTATGCATATAACGTGGAGTCATCTTTTACACCATATTTCGACACAGGAGTCCTCAGCATATATTTCGGAACAGACAAGGATAAGTTTGATAAAAGCCTGAAGCTTGTTCATAAGGAACTCAGCAAGCTTCGTACGCAGAAACTTGGCTCCCTTCAACTAAAAAGAGCTAAGGACCAGATGATTGGCCAAATAGCCATATCAACCGACAGTAAGGAGAATTTGCTTTTTACTCTTGGCAAGTCATACCTGCTTTTTGATAAATTTGAAGATCTCAAGGATGTGAATGCTAAGATTAATGCAATAACAGCCGACCAACTTCTGGATGTAGCAAATGAAAGCCTGGATCCAGCCCAACTATCACTCCTGACCTACAAATGAGTTCGCACGAGAAAAATATTGGTTTTGAGGAAGAAAAAATGGCAGAATATATTGCCAATCACAGCAATGCCGAGGATCCAATTCTGAAGGAATTAATTAGGGCAACGCACCTTGAAATATATCATCCTCGCCGCTCATCTCATCACCTTTCAGGCCAACTACTGAGTATGTTCAGTAAAATGATCAGGCCAAAAACAATTCTTGAAATCGGAACCTTCACCGGATATGGCGCAATTTGCCTGGCGGATGGATTGGCGGATAGAGGGATACTGCATACCATAGAAATTAATGATGAGCTGGAAGATTTTACTCGCTATTGGATTGAAAAAGCGGGATTAACAAACAGTATTAAGCTTCATATTGGAGATGCTTTGGAAATTATCCCCAAAATTGAGGATAGCTTCGATATGGTATTTATTGATGCCGAAAAGGATCAATATTGTGACTACTATGATGTTGTAATTAATAAGGTTCACAAAGGGGGCTTCATTATCGCCGACAATGTATTATGGAGCGGAAAAGTTATTGACCCGGATATTCCGACAAAGGATCACTTCACCCGAGGCATACTCAAATTCAACAAGATGGTACAGGAAGATCCAAGGGTCGAAAACATGATATTGCCAGCTTTTGATGGTTTGATGATCATTAGGAAAAGGTGATTCTAACATTTATTCTACCTGTTCCGGGAGGTTCCTGCCTCCGGAGGAATGACGTTTTCATTTGAATAAAACTGTTGTTGGTAAAACCTAAGGGTCATCCTGGACGGAGCGAAGCGGAGATCCGGGACCGAATGGCACATGTAGAAATATAGGAAAACATCATCAATCAAATTTTTTATCTTTGGCGAAATTCAAACCCAAAATGAAAAAACATTTTCTATTATTTATCCTGATTTCCCTTGTTGCGCTCAGCAGCTGCAAGAAGGAAAACCCCAAAGTTGAGATTCAAACCTATAAGGGTTTAATCATCGTTGAACTGGATATCCAAAATGCCCCGATCACAGCAGGTCATTTTCTCAAGCTGGTCAAGGATGGCGTATATGATGGAGGATCATTCTACCGATCTGTCAGAGGAGAATCAACAGATCCTAACCCCGTTCGTATCAGAGTTGTTCAGGGAGGAATATCTCATAAGCCAAATAAGCCTGATGTGGAAGCTATACCCCACGAAACTACTGATGAAACCGGGATTAAGCATAAAAACATGGTCATCTCAATGGCCAGATCCACGCCGGGCACAGCCTCATCAGAGTTTTTTATTTGTATTGGCGATCAACCCGAATTGGATTTCGGTGGCAAGCGTAATCCTGATGGTCAGGGTTTTGCCGCTTTCGGCCGGGTTGTCGTTGGAGAAGACATCGTTCACAAAGTATGGGGAAGCCCGGCCATGGGAGAGCTCATTGACCCGTTGGTAATGATACATCAGATAAAAGTTAAATAGTAATGGCTCTGCACAACCATGCCATACAGCTGAGCGACAGAGGCATGCGCGTACTCAGGTTTCCACTCGTAAGACTGGTAGTAGCAATTTCGTTCATCATGCTGAGCACGACCGTTGCCTATTATCTTACCGAAGGAATAATGGCCCTTGTAGGTTCTGAACCATTCAAATATTTCGAATCAGCCCTGGGAACTATCCTCCTTTGCACCTTTTCAATACTGTTCTACCATATCTATGTGGCCCTTTTCGAAGGCCGACCAACATCGGAGTTATCAGTATCATCTTTGATCCCGCAATTAGGTCTGGGCTTACTTTTAGGCCTTGCCTTCATATCAATCATAATACTAATAATCAGCATTTTCGGAGCATATAAAATTGCCGGCTATAATCTTCCCAGAGTAATGATCCCTGTGTTGATCATGGCCCTACAAGCCGGTATCTATTAGGAAATAATGACCCGCGGAGTGCTGTTCAGAATCGTAGAAGATGGCTTGGGTACATGGTGGTCTGTTTTGATCTCCGCCATGATATTTGGCTTCCTCCACATCTGGAACCCAAATGCAACAGTCTTTAGCTCACTCTCCATAGCCATGACTGCCGGAGTTGTTCTGGCTCTGTTTTATGTCTTAACCAGAAAACTCTGGGTCCCTATTGGGATACATATAGCCTGGAATTTCACCCTGGGCGGGATATACGGTGCTGCCGTCTCCGGAGGCGACACACAAGGCCTAATACAAGCCGAGATAGATGGACCTGAGCTCCTCACAGGGGGCGAATTCGGACCGGAAGCATCTCTAGTAACTGTAATATTTTTCCTGATTGTTGGTGTTTTTCTTGCCTGGAAAGTAATCAAGAAAGGGGCTATAGTCAAACCAGCCTGGAAAATTAAATCCTGATTTTAACACACCTCTCATGATCAGAAAAGCGCAAACAAAAGATATAGAAGCAATTGCAGCCTTTCAGCTGGCAATGGCAATGGAAACGGAAAACCTGGAGTTAAATCAGGATACAGTTTTAATAGGAGTGAAATCAGTATTGGAGGATCCATCCAAAGGGTTTTACATTGTGAAAGAAGAGAATAACAAAGTTGTCGCTTCGTTAATGATCACCCTCGAATGGTCGGATTGGAGAGCCCAAACAATATGGTGGATCCAGTCCTTGTTCGTCGCTCCCGAATGGAGACAAAAAGGAATATACAAAAGCATGTACCTCTATCTCAAAGAACTGGTGCAAAACGATCCTTCTATCGGAGGAATTCGTCTATACGTAGACAAGACAAACACCACAGCACAAAAAGTTTATGAAGCCCTCGGAATGGATGGCGAACATTACCGTTTCTACGAAGACATGAAATAAAGTACGGACGGGGCCTTGTGCCCTTCCTTAATCGAATATCCAAAATCTCACAAAATGAAAACCCTAATAATCGTATTCATCCTCACCCTTTCAGGCCTAGCAGCCTCAGCACAAGAATCCTTCTTGGTCACCTCCGCCGAACTCAGTGAATGGTCTCACTACCTCGCATCAGATGAAATGAGAGGCAGAGGAAACGGCTCTCCTGAGATGGAGAAAGCCGCAATTTACATCGCAGACCAATTTAAGAAAGCTGGTCTGAAACCTGCTCCGGGTATGGAAGGCTATTTGCAGGAGTTTAGCTTCGAAAGTCGCAGAGCAGGTACAATTGATGAAAGAAATGTGATCGGCTATCTGGAAGGATCAGATCCGGTTTTAAAAAATGAATTCCTGATTTACAGCAGCCATTTTGATCATATCGGTGTTGGAAGAGCTGTTAATGGTGACTCCATCTACAACGGGGCCAATGATAATGTTGCTGGAACGGCCACCATCATAGGACTGGCACATTCATTTCAGAGATCGGGGAAAAAGCCAAAACGGTCGATGCTCTTTATTGCCTTCGCAGGCGAGGAGATGGGTATGAAAGGCTCAACTGCTTTTTTTGCAGAGGCCCCAATTCCCCACGACAAAATATTCCTGGATATGAATATGGAGATGACTGGCCATTGCACCCTCCTTGGGGAACAGCGTTACTACATGACAGGGCCAAGCTTCACCAATTTTGACGAATTGCTCGATAAATACAATAAACAAACCAGCTGGCAAAGAGTCGATACCGTAAAGAGTGCTGATGGACTTATGTTTGCCTCTGATAATGTTGTATTTGCCGTTAACAGGGAAGCTGAAAAAGCAGAACTGAACATACCTGCACATACTATTTGTACACATGGAGGAGAACCCCATATCCACCGCCCAAACGATGAGCCTCAATTTATGGATTATAATAATATGGCCGACCTGGTGGACTACATGCTCGATCTTAGCATATATCTCTCAAGCATGGACAAGGATCTGATTAAGTGGGATGTAGCTGCCTTCGACAAATTCATGGAATCCCGAAACCGTCGTTAGAAAAAAATAGTTATTAAGGTCAAAAAAAATCAATTAAACAAGTTTTTGATTAACAAGGGGTTACCTTTTTCCTGTTTTCAGTAATAATGCATAAATAATCGTTACACGGATTCTGCGATTTTTTCAAATCATCCCGATAGTTATCGGAGAAAAACTAATTTTTAGAATCCACCTTAAATTAATTTATTACGAAAAATTGTGTTTTACTAGTATTATTTCTATTCGTTTTATCATTTACTAATTGTAGTAAATTAGAGAATGAAAGCATTAATCCATCTTTAAAAAAATCTACATCTGAAGAGGCACTGTCTTTGAAGGGTGGGAAAAAGGATGCGATGTCCAGTTTGTTTTGGTCAGACAATTATTTGGAATTATTGAAGAAGTTAGAAAAAGAAGCCAAAAAAGACAAGGCACAAGACATTGAAATGGGAACAATGGCAGCTCCAGTAGAAGATCCATCTCCAGGTCCGATTGAAATACCTGAAGAAGAATTGGATGGATTTATAGATGATTTAGAACCTGAATCAAGATCTTATTTGGAAAACACCATGGATGTATACCTTCCATCAGATGATCCAAATGAAGTAGTAGTGTTGACAGCTACTTTAGCAAATAGTTTAAAAGAAGCATATGATATAGGAGTCTGGTTTGAATGGGATGAACAGAACTCAACACTCAATTATGCACTTCCTGCGGGAGTTTCCGATGACAATACTATTATAAAGGTTATGAATGATTGTATGACAGCGGCATTTATTCATGCAGGAATTGATCTTGCAAAGATTACAATAAATGGTGCATTTACTTTTAGCTGGCAAGGAATAAAAGATGCAGTTGTCGCGGCTGCTGGAGGTTCAAGAGCTGTATTTATTGGTGGCCTTGCTCTAGGTTTGATAGCAGCAGACGCTTTTGCTTGTACTGTAAACCATTATGCTGCACCATATATTAATTAAATTTGGTATCATGGAAAACAAGATTATCGCACTTATTGTATTTGCAGCAGTAATAGTTATAACTGCTTTGGTTTTTTGGGTAAGGATCGCACCCCATATTCCTGACCCAAAAAAAAGAAAGAATTTCAGGAATACGGTTATCCTATATGTTGTAATAACTATGACTTTTTTCCTATACGGTATACTAGCATAATTGAATGATTTTAGAAGTCATCTCCTTTTATTAAGGGGTGGCTTCTTTTTAATTCAATAATATCTGTGTATTTGGTGTTTTGCGCTTTTGCTGGATTTTTCTAATTCCTACCAGATTGCAAATACCAAAAGAGGTTTAATACATGGAATCCCGAAACCGCAGCCGCAGATAAAAAAAAAGGTTCAAACCTTTCGACTTGAACCTTCAAACTTCCTTAAGCCTCAAGCCATAAGCCTTAAGCCTTATTTTGGTACCCGGGGCCGGGCTCGAACCGGCACGGCCTAATGGCCACTGGATTTTAAGTCCAGCGCGTCTACCAATTCCGCCACCTGGGCAACTTCTAAAAAGCCTGAATGTGGTAGTCATCCAGGCTTCTTTTTGAGCGGGAAACGGGACTCGAACCCGCGACCCCGACCTTGGCAAGGTCGTGCTCTACCAACTGAGCTATTCTCGCTTTTGGGATTGCAAATATAATCTATCTTTAGTTTCTCTGAAAATTTTTAGCCAAAAAATATGAAAATTAGCTCTTCCCACCTAACTCTTTGTAGCGAAAACAACTGGTTTGATGGTCATTAACAACTCCTGCAGCCTGAAGAAAAGAATATACTATGGTTGACCCAACAAACTTAAAACCCCTCTTAATCAGATCTTTACTGATTACATCGGAAAGATCTGTCGTAACTGGCATATCATTCATCGACTTACAAGCAGTATCAATGATTTTTTTGTCAGAAAAATCCCATATATAACGATCGAAACTGCAAAACTCCTCCTGTATCCTTAAAAATGCCTGAGCATTCGTAATAGTACTCCTGATTTTTAACTTATTCCTGATGATTCCCTTATCCTGCAGCAACTCCTGCACCTTATCCTCCTCATACCTGGCCACCTTACAAGGATCGAAATTATCAAAGGCCTTACGGAAATTCTCCCTCTTATGCAGCACCGTTCTCCAGCTCAGACCAGCCTGAAAAGCATCAAGAACAATAAATTCAAACCATTTCCTGTCGTCATGTACAGGAACACCCCACTCTTTATCATGATATTCAATCATCAGGGGATCATCGGAAGGCCAGGGGCAGCGGGTCATAAGCTTAGATAATGGTTAATTGTTAATGGTTAATTTTTTAGGTGAGATACTACTATTATTGGGTTATCATCCGACTTGGTGTCTTTTATAAGTTCTTGTAAGGGCATGAATTCACCATGACTGGCACCATCAGGATTTAGTAAATTTTTACTGTGGTAATCGATCAGTTTCGGTGAGTCAATTAAATTGTATGAGTAGCCTTCGTCGTCTATGGATGATAAATAAAAAGGCATGCCTCCATCAATATCGTTATTTAATCCCTCCATATGAAAATTCATAAAATACGAACTGAAAAACTTTCTTTCACTCTCCAGATCAATAAGGATATTAAAGCTTGTTGGAGTTGAGCCTTCGATAATCATTCTGGATTCATTTACTTTTACACTCATCAGAAAACCATTATCAATCTTGAATTTCATCAACTCACTTCTCCGGGAATTATACAGAGACTTTGGAGGCTTTTTAAATGGATCTTCAATTACGTAGGACAAGTCCCAACTTTCACCATTAAATTTATACGTTCTATTGTAGTCGAAGGGGCAAAAATAGATATCCCTGCCGGAACCATATAGATTGTTACTCAGAGCGTGTTTACCATTGCAACCAGGTATAGAACTATCAAATTCACTGAATCTTTTTATAACTCCCCCCTTCTTGTCGGTCATTATAACCCCAGCCTCAATTCCATCATCTCCATCAGGCTTGAAAAAAGTAAACATCCAATGCTCCTGATCAACAACTACCATATCTCTTATTTGAGTATTGTTAGATGGAATATCAATAGTCGACAAATAAACACCCTGGAGATCAAATAGTTTAATCTGCATCCCTTGCAGAATAGCAATATTATTAAGGTACTTATCAAAAAACACAGAGAAAACGCCCGAATACTCCCCAGGTCCCTTACCAATACCTCCTACTTTGCATCTAAACTTACCATCTATATCAAAAAGCATTATTGCCTCATTGCACCTACTATGGTAAATACAAAAGCAATCTCCCATTCTTTTTAGATGATAATTGCTAGCTCCCCCAACAATAACATCACTACTGGTTTCAAGTCTAATGTAACTGATCTCATCAATAACAGCCGACATATTTGATGCTGATTGCTCAAACTCAGTTTTGATAAGCTTGAATGTTATTGATTCTTGATTTTGAGAATAACAAGATCCTTGAATAAACACAAAACCAAAGAGAAATAAAATAGATAATTTCATGAGTTGAAACAAGTAAAATTGGGGAGGACAACAACAAATATAATCAATTCCTAAAACTTATCCCAGCAACCAGCAACCAGCAACCAGCAACCAGCACCTAGGCTATCCCCGAAATCCTCTTAATCTCGTTCAACTTATTAAGTGCCTCAAGAGGAGTAAGATTATCCACATCCAGATTAGCTATTTCATCCCTGATCTGCTGTAGGACAGGATCATCGAGCTGAAAAAACGACATCTGGAAGCCTTCTCTTTGCTGAGCAAGATCTTTGACCGGCTCATTCATAAGTTCCCTTCTATGGGACGATTCGAGCTCTTTAAGTATTTCATTGGCCCTACTCACAATAGATTTAGGCATACCGGCCATCCTGGCCACATGGATCCCAAAACTATGGGCACTGCCACCCGGAACAAGCTTCCTTAAGAAGATCACCTTCTTGTCGACCTCCTTCACAGATACATTAAAATTCTTGACCCTCTTGAAGGATTTCTCCATCTCATTCAATTCGTGGTAATGAGTTGCAAAAAGCGTTTTAGCTCTGGCTTTGGAATTTTCATGTATATGCTCAACAATAGCCCACGCAATGGAAATACCATCATAGGTACTTGTGCCTCTACCCAACTCATCAAAGAGGATCAAGCTGCGATCAGAAAGGTTATTCAGAATGGAAGAGGCCTCATTCATCTCAACCATAAACGTAGATTCTCCTGATGAAATATTATCAGATGCCCCCACCCTGGTAAATATCTTATCTACCAATCCGATTTGAGCCGATTCAGCAGGGACAAAAGAGCCTATTTGTGCCATAAGAACGATAAGGGCTGTCTGCCTGAGCAAGGCCGATTTACCCGCCATATTTGGCCCGGTGATAATCATAATCTGCTGCTTATCCTGATCCAGAAGCACATCATTGGCAACATATTCTTCTCCAAGAGGAAGCTGTTTTTCAATTACCGGGTGCCTGCCTTGCTTGATATCAATAACTCCATCATCGCTCAATACAGGCCTCAGGTATCTGTTTTCAATCGCCACTTCCGCAAAAGAACGCAGCACATCCAATTGAGCAAGAAGATTAGCATTGAGCTGAATAGCTTGTATATAATCCATCAGGGCATAGACGAGCTCATTAAACAATCGGGTTTCTAATTCCAGAATTCTTTCTTCAGCACCCAGAATCTTTGACTCATACTCCTTAAGCTCCTGATTGATATAGCGTTCGCCATTTACCAGGGTCTGCTTCCTGATCCACTCCTCAGGAACCTTCTCCTTGTGCGTGTTCTTTACTTCAAAATAGTACCCGAAAACATTGTTAAAAGCAACTTTAAGAGAAGTGATACCTGTCTTTTCACTTTCCTTTTCCTGAAGCCTAGCCAGATAATCCTTACCGGAATAGGCTATTTGCCTAAGCTCATCCAACTCATCCGACACGCCGGAGGCCATAACCTGACCCTTATTCAACATGGCGGGAGGATCAGACAATAGCTCTTTTTCTATCCTGTCTCTAATTTTCTGACAAGGGTTAAGCTGCTCTCCAATGCGTTGCAGAACAGGTTCATCTGCTGACTCACAGGCCAGTTTAACCGGACCAATAGCTGTCAATGCAATTTTCAGCTGAGCTACCTCTCTGGGGCTGATCCTGCCAACTGCAACCTTTGAGATTATACGCTCCAAATCTCCAAGCTGCCTGATATTCCCCTCAATATGCTCCCTGAAGTCTGTGCGCCTCAGAAAATACTCAACAACATTATGCCTCTCATTAAGTGGCTGTAATGCTTTCATGGGCAAAGCGACCCACCTCTTAAGCAAGCGCGCTCCCATGGGTGAGATAGTCCGGTCAATAACATCAACGAGGGTCTTAGCTCCCTCATTAATAGAATAAAAAAGCTCAAGATTCCTGATGGTAAATTTATCCAGCCAAACATAACTATCCTCTTCTATCCTTGAGATAGTAGAGATATGCTTTATCTTATCATGCCGCGTAAGATCAAGATAAGAAAGGATAGCTCCGGCCGCAACAACTCCATACTCCAGTCGCTCTATCCCAAAACCTTTTAAAGAAACTGTTTCAAACTGCTTAAGAAGCCTGTCAAGTGCCGAATCAGATGTAAATACCCAATCATCAAGCTTATAAGTGTAAAACTTATGACCGAACGCCTCTTTGAAGGCCTTATCAGCCCCCTTTAAATGCAGAACTTCCTTTGGCGAGAAACTGTTTAGCAGCTTATCAACATACTCCAAACTACCTTCCGCTGTAAGAAACTCCCCTGTTGATATATCCAGGAAGGCAACTCCCGCAATCCTACCAACAATATGCACTGCAGCAAGAAAATTGTTCTCTCGATGCTCCAGGACATTGTCATTCATAGAAACACCGGGCGTAACGAGTTCTGTAACTCCCCTCTTGACTATCTTCTTTGTCATTTTGGGGTCTTCGAGCTGTTCACAAATCGCAACTCTCTCACCAGCTCTCACAAGCTTCGGCAGATATGTGTCCAAAGCATGATGCGGGAATCCTGCCAATTCAACATAAGCAGCAGCACCATTAGCCCGTCGGGTTAAGGTAATGCCCAATATCTTGGAAGCCTTGATGGCATCATCCGAAAATGTCTCATAAAAATCACCTACCCGGAAAAGCAATACAGCATCAGGATGCTTGGCCTTAACGGCCATATACTGCTTCATCAGCGGGGTCTCAACTATACTTTTCGATTTCGTCATAAAGCCCAATTATTATTCCGGGAAAGCAAAGTTAAAATTTCTCATTCTGGCTGGAAACATGGTTATCAATACTTCTTAACAACTGTCAAATTTAATTTTTTGTCATGAGAGGAAATTTTACATTAGTACACAAAGCTGACAAAACAAATATGAAAAAAATACTAGTAATAGGAGCGGGCTTATCAGCCACTAGCTTAATTGCTTACCTCCTAGATCATGCCGATAAGGAAGACTGGCAAATCATACTTGGCGACCTCGATATTGAGCTTGCAAAAAAGAAGCTGAAGAATCGTCCCAGGGGTGAAGCAATATCATTTAATATCTGTGATTTGAATTCTCATCTCGAAACTTTCAAAAACTCCGACCTGGTGATATCAATGCTGCCTGCACGCTTTCATCAATTAGTTGCTGAGACTTGCCTCGAGTACAGTAAACCCATGGTTACGGCTTCGTATGTCTCGCCTGACATGCTGGCCTTAGATCAGGATGTAAAAGAAAAAGGACTGCTATTTCTTAATGAGCTGCGTGTTGATCCTGGCATAGACCATATGAGCTCTATGCGCTTGATCGATGAGATCAAAAATAAGGGAGGCAAACTCGTTTCTTTTAAGTCACGTACAGGAGGACTAATAGCTCCCGAATATGATAACAATCCCGGGAATT